>JAZNBF010000079.1:0-26416 GCA_045586905.1 Clostridia bacterium | reverse complement strand
TGGTGCTGTAAATTGGCACATTGATTTCTTTCAAAAGATAAGGTAATCCACCAATGTGGTCTTCGTGTCCGTGCGTAACCACAACACCCCTGATTTTATCTTTATTTTTCACAACAAAAGAAAAATCAGGAATTACAATATCTATCCCGAACATTTCCTCGTCCGGAAACGCCATACCGCAATCGACTATTATCATATCGTTGCCATATGAAAAGACGGTCATATTTTTTCCGATCTCATTCAGACCGCCCAAAGGGATAATTTTCAATTTTGATTTTGCCACAAATTATACCTCCATAATAATATTTAAATTTATAAAATTAATCCGTACTTAATTACATGTATATTATTTACATTACTTTGAAAAAATTACTCAAAGTCTATTGTTCCATCCTCAGACATAGATTTGACAATTGCGAGAGATTCAATCCTCATGCCTTCCTGACGAAGCTTTTTGCCGCCTTCCTGAAAACCTTTTTCAATAACTATTCCTGCACCGCAAAGAGTTGCGCCCGATTTTTTTACAATCTGGGAAAGGCCAATGAGAGCTTTTCCGTTTGCAAGAAAATCATCAATGATGAGAACATTATCTTCAGGTGACAGAAACTCCCTTGCAACAATAACATTATATACTTTGCCATGGGTAAAAGATTCTATTTGAGCACTATATAAAGCACCATCAATGTTTTTGGTGGTGTTCTTCTTTGCAAATACAACAGGTACATTAAACTGCTGAGCTGCCAAGCACGCAATTCCTATGCCCGATGATTCGATGGTTAAAATTTTATTTATATTGCAATCGGCAAAACGACGTTTAAATTCTTTACCAATTTCCTCAAAAAGTTTAATATCCATCTGATGATTGAGAAAGCTGTCTACCTTTAACACATTACCGCTCCTCACCTTACCATCTTTTCTGATACGTTCTTTTAAAATTTCCATATGTGATTTCTCCTTTGTAAGCCAGTTAAAAAAGCTTCTTTATATCACTCAGAGTAACAAAAAGCATGAGTAAAATCAAAAATGCAAAAAAGATAAAATTAACCATACCTTCTCTTTCAGGATTCATCTTTTTGCCTCTTATCTTTTCTATAATCAAAAATAAAATTCTGCCTCCGTCCAAAGCAGGAATCGGTAGTAGATTCATAACTCCAAGATTAACAGAAATAAAACCTGCAAGATTCAAAACAGACTGCCAGCCGTATTTTGCAGCAGTACCGATTTCACCAACAATTGCAACAGGACCTGACATGGCATTCATTGGTATAGCTCCGGAAATAAGCCACCACAGAGATAAAAATACCGATTTAATAACAAAAATGCATTCCCAGAAAGCAAGAGAAAGTGCTGAAAAAAAACTAACTTTTTCCACAGAGGCTGTCAGTCCAAAAACAGGGTTCTCTCCATCTTTTAACGGTCGTGGAGTAATGACCTTTTTAAATTCATCACTGTTTCTTTCAAAGGTAAATTCGGCTTTGGCGGCACCGTTTATTGATATAAAAAAACTGACATCTCTGAATGAGTGGACACCTGTTGAAAGCTTATCACCTTTGATGTGTATTATTTTATCGCCCGGTTTTATACCGGCATCATAAAAAGCTGAGTTATGAGCCACTTCGCCCACATTGTTTGTCGCAACAGATGAGGCAGAGGTAAAAATAACAACAAAAATTAAAAAGCCGAAAATAACATTCATAAAAGCGCCTGCAAAAAGAACAAAAAATCTTTTCATGGCAGATTTATTGCAAAACGCATTTGAATCGGCGGATTCACCATCTTCGCCTTCAAGCTTAACAAAACCACCGAGGGGAAGAATGCGAAGACTATACAAAGTTTCTCTTTTTTTAAAGCCAAAAAGTTTTGGCCCCATACCTATCGAAAATTCGTGAACGGTCATTCCGGATAATTTCGCAGTGAAAAAATGACCAAATTCATGAATAAAAATCAAAAAACAAAAAATTAATATTGCCCAAATGGCAGTTAACAACAAAAATCACCTCAAAAGTTTAGCGCTCTGCTATATTCTCTTGCCCATGCATCAGCATTTAATACATCTGTAATAGTAATATTCTCAATGTTTTTGTGAGCATCCATAGTTGACTTAATAATTTCGGGAATTTGTAAAAAGCCGACCTCATCATTTAAAAATCTGCTCACTGCAATCTCATTTGCAGCATTCATTACTGTTGGCATGGAACCACCTGCCGAAAGAGCTCTGTAAGCAAGATTCAGACATTCAAAAGTGTCGGTATCGGGTTTTTCAAAAGTAAGTGTGCCGACTTTAAAAAGATCGAGAGGCTCATTGACCGAAACATCACGGTTGGGATAACGAAGTGCATACACAATCGGCAGTTTCATGTCGGGTATGCCAAGCTGCGCAATAACAGAACGATCTTCAAACTCGACCATTGAATGTATTATGCTTTGTCTGTGAACATAGACCTCAATATCGGAAGATTTTGTGTCAAAAAGCCACCTTGCCTCAATTATCTCAAGACCTTTGTTCATAAGAGTGGCACTGTCTATGGTAATTTTTGCACCCATTGACCAATTCGGATGCTTCAGAGCATCTTCTTTTTTGATATCACCGAGTTCATTTTTCTTTTTACCAAAAAAAGGACCACCTGATGCTGTGAGCAAAATTTTTGAAATCTTATTGTGTGAATTGCCCTGCAAACACTGAAAAATAGCGCTATGTTCACTGTCTACCGGAAGAATGGAAACTCCTTTTTCTTTGGCAAGAGGCATAATTATACTGCCCGAGGTAACCAAAGTCTCCTTGTTGGCAAGAAGAATATCTTTGCCGGCATTTATGGCTTCAAGTGTTGGTAAAAGACCAATATTGCCCACAACAGATGTCAGAACACTATCGCACTGAGGCATTGAAGCTATCTCACACAAGCCCTCAATACCTGTTAAAACTTTAGTATTCGTGTCAGCAATCAACGTTTTCAACTCAGTATATAAATCACTATTCATAATGCAAGCTTTTTCAGGCTTGTATTTTCTTATTTGTTGCGATAAAAGGCTGATGTTACTGTTGGCAGACAACCCTGCTACGGACACATCTCTACATATGTCAACAACCTCTAGAGTCTGAGTGCCTATTGATCCGGTCGAGCCGAGAATTGATATTTTTTTCATAAAAACCTCTTTAGTTTATAACAGGTAAAATCAGGAGCATATAAAAAACAACCGGCGAAATAAGCAGTGCCGAATCAAATCTATCCAGAATACCACCGTGACCGGGAATAAGATTTCCAAAATCCTTAACATTATACTCACGTTTAATACGACTTGCAACAAGGTCACCAATCTGAGAAAAAACAGAAGCTGTCAAAGCAAGAACAGTAGCGTTTATATAGTTTAAGGTAATTTCATTGAATTTTGATATTACAAAAAGGAAAAGGATATCAATTAAAACACAACCCAAAACTCCACCAACAGCACCTTCCACAGTCTTTTTGGGGCTTATTGAAGGACAAAGCTTATGCTTTCCAAAACCCATGCCCGAAAAATATGCAAAGCTATCTGTTGCCCATGCAGAAACAAACAAAAGCCAAATAAGGATGCTTCCGTGTTCAAGGAGTCTTACAAAATACAAGTGGGCAAAAAACAGAGTTATGTATACTGAACCCAAAAAAGACAGAGCAGCATCGGACAAGGTGCTTTTGCCGCTGAAAAATACATTTGCAAGCATAAGCAAAAATACAAAAGCCAGGACAGGCAAACCAACGTAAAACAGAGCATCAGCCCCAAGGCAAACTGACATAGCACAGACAATTATACAAAATGCTATGCCTATATATGCCATTGGTGATTTTTTTGAAAATAAGCCTGTAACTTTGTAGAATTCAAAAAGAGCGAGAAATGCAATAACACTCATACATATACCTATTATATACACAGGACAAAGTGTTAATACCGCTATGGCCAAAACAATACCAAGCGCGCCGAAAATTATTCTCTGTTTCAGCATTTATCAGACACCTCCAAAACGTCTGTTTCTGTTTTGATAGTCTATGATTGCCCTTTCAAGATCAGCCTTGGTGAAATCGGGCCAGTTAATATCCGAATACCAGAATTCACTATATGCGCTCTGCCAGAGCAGAAAATTACTCAGCCTCTGCTCACCACTCGGACGGATTATAAAATCGGGATCGGGCATGTAGTTTGTGTAAAGATTGTCAGAAACAAGCTGCTCGCTGATGTCATCAATGCTTATCTTGCCTTCAGTCACATCTTTGGCAATTTTTTTGACAGAACTTACAATCTCTTCTCTCCCACCATAGTTAAGAGCAATGTTGAGAGTTATGGATTTGTTGTCTTTGGTAGAATCTTCAACGATTTTCATCTTATTGATGATATCAGGAGTAAGACCATCTTTAGAACCAACAAAACGCACTCGCATGTCCTCATCACCTATTATGCGTCTGTAATCGTCGAGATATTCGCCGATGAGCTTCATAAGTGCATCTACTTCATCCTTGGGACGAGACCAGTTTTCAGTAGAAAATGCATATACAGTGAGATATTTTATGCCAATATTACCGGCTGCACGGGTTATCTGTTCGAGCACCTTTGCTCCCATGGCGTGACCTGCCGAACGAGGAAGACCTCTTTCTTTTGCCCATCTGCCATTACCGTCCATAATTATGCCAATATGCACGGGCAGCTTCTGTGGGTCGATTGATTCTTGTTTGCTATGTTTTTTGGACTTTAAAAAATTGAACATATGATTATACTTCCAGTATTTCTTTTTCTTTTGCTGCTACAATATTGTCAATTTCTTTGGAAAATTTGTCTGTAAGCTTCTGAACATCTGCTTCAGCCTGTTTAAGATCGTCTTCAGTTATTTCATTGTTTTTCTTGTCGTTTTTGTAGGAATCCATAGCATCTCTTCGGATGGAACGGATTGCAACCTTAGCATCTTCACCTTTTTTGCGAACATCTTTAACAATCTCTTTTCTTCTCTCTTCTGTGAGAGGCGGGAAATTAAGACGGATTGCTTTGCCGTCATTGTTGGGTGTGATGCCGATGTCGGAAGCAAGGATTGCTTTTTCAACTTCTTTTAAAATGCTTGCATCCCAGGGCTGAATAAGAATGGAGCGGGGATCGGGAACTGAAACATTACCAATCTGAGTAAGAGGGGTAGCAACTCCATAGTATTCAACAGTAACCTTGTCAAGTATTGAAGGGTTAGCTCTGCCTGCTCTGATAGAGCCAAGATCAGAATTTAACACTGAAATAGATTTTTTCATTTTGTTTTCAAAATCATTGATATTTGTTGCCATAGTTATTACCTCCATTATATAAAATATTATTGAACAATTGTGCCGATTTCTTCACCAAGGATAACTTTTCTTATGTTGTCGGGATCATTTACACCAAAAACTCTTATGGGGATGCTGTTATCCATACAAAGTGATGTAGCAGTGGAATCCATTACGCCGAGTCCACGGTTTAATACATCAATGTATGTAAGGTTATCAATCTTTTTTGCATCTTTATTAACATTTGGATCGGAATCATAAACTGCATCGACATTTTTTGCCAAAAGAATGATGTCAGCATCAATTTCAGCAGCTCTGAGTGCAGCAGCTGTGTCGGTTGAGAAAAACGGGTTACCACTGCCACAACCAAAAATTACTACTCTGCCCTTTTCGAGATGTCTCACAGCTTTGCCTCTGATGTATGGTTCAGCTATCTGACGCATTTCAATACCTGTCTGAACTCTTGTGTCAACACCTCTCTGAAGAAGAGCATCCTGAAGAGCTAGAGCGTTGATAACAGTTGCAAGCATGCCCATATGGTCTGCTCTTGTTCTGTCCATGTTTTCGCCTGTTCTTCCACGCCAGAAGTTACCTCCGCCCACTACAATGGCAATCTGAACGCCAAGGTCGACACACTCTTTGATTTTATCGGTTATAGCACCTATCGTTACATCGTTGAGACCTGTTTTATTCGAACCAGCAAGTGCCTCACCGCTCACCTTAATAAGAACTCTTTTGTATTTTGGCTGCATAATTTTATACATTCCTTTCCAAAATATTATATATTTTAATTATTATAACATAGAACAATAAAAAAATAAACACCTATTTTAATATTTTTACATTTTTTTACACAAAAAAGCTCTCTTATGGAATGCACCAAAAGAGAGCTTTAAATTTAATATGAAATTATTTAATCATATTAGCAACTTCATCAGCAAAGTTGTCTTCTTTCTTTTCGAGGCCTTCGCCCTTTTCAAATCTTACAAAGTCTGCAAGAGTAACTGCTTCGCCAATTTCAGCGCCGGTTTTTTCGATGTATTTTGCAACATCGAGATCACCATCAAGGATGTATGCCTGATCGAGCAAGCAGATTTCTTTGAAGTATTTTTTGATTCTGCCTGCAACCATTTTTTCAGCAATGTTGGCAGGTTTGCCTTCGTTGATAGCCTGCTGAGTAAGAATTTCTTTTTCTTTTGCAACTTCTTCTGCAGGAACGCAAGACTCATCTTTGTATTTAGGATTCATAGATGCAATCTGCATGCAGACATTTTTAGCCATAGCGCTGATTTTGTCAGCTGATGCTGCAGTGTCAAAGTTAACAAGAACACCGATTTTACCGCCACCATGGATATAGGAGCTAACTGCACCTTCAAATCTCTGGAATCTTCTGATGTTCATGTTTTCACCGATGGTGAGAACCTTTTCTCTGAGCATTTCTTCAACAGTGTAGCTGTCGTCAAATTTCAATGCTTTAAGAGCATCGATATCTGCAGGATTTTCTTTTGCTACGATTTTTGCAAGATCATTAACGAAAGCAATGAAGTCTGCATTTTTAGCAACAAAGTCGGTTTCGGAGTTAACTTCTACGATAGCACCGATCTTGCCGTCTTCGCTTACATATGCACTTACAACGCCTTCAGCAGCAATTCTGCCAGCTTTTTTAGCAACAGCTGCAAGACCTTTTTCTCTTAAAAATTCGATAGCTTTTTCCATGTCGCCATTGGATTCTGTGAGAGCTTTTTTGCAATCCATCATTCCACAGCCGGTTCTTTCTCTGAGTTCTTTTACATCACTTGCTGTAAACATATTAAAATACCTCCCGATTTAAATTTATTAGGAATATAAGATTATGCCTCTGCTTCTTCGGTAGCTTCCTCTGCTACTTCAGGAGCATCTTCACCCTGTCTGCCTTCGATGATAGCATTTGCCATTGTGGAAGCAATAAGCTTAACTGCTCTGATTGCATCATCGTTGCCGGGGATTACATAATCAACGTCATCGGGATCGCAGTTTGTGTCAACAATTGCAACAACGGGAATACCGAGTTTTTTAGCTTCGGCAACTGCAATTTTTTCTTTTCTGGGGTCTACAACAAAGAGAGCTCCGGGGAGTTTCTTCATTTCTTTGATACCGCCAAGATATTTTTCGAGCTTTTCGCATTCGAGTCTGAGCTTAACAACTTCTTTTTTGGGGAGAAGATCAAATGTACCGTCTTCTTCCATTTTGTTGAGCTGGTTAAGTCTTGCAATTCTTTTCTGAATTGTCTTGAAGTTGGTGAGCATACCGCCAAGCCATCTGGCATTAACAAAGTACACACCTACTCTTTCGGCTTCTTCTTTGATAGAATCCTGAGCCTGTTTCTTTGTGCCAACAAAAAGAATGTCCTGACCGTTAGCTGCTACTTCTTTGATGAAGTCGTAAGCTTCGATAATCTTCTTAACTGTTTTCTGAAGATTGATGATGTAGATACCATTTCTTTCTGTGTAGATGTATTCCGCCATTTTGGGGTTCCATCTTCTTGTCTGGTGTCCGAAGTGAACACCTGCTTCTAAAAGCTGTTTCATTGAAATTACTGACATATTAATTCACCTCCAAATTTTTTACCCGCCATATGCGTCACCTGCAACTGAGACAATAAAAACTATGTCGGATTTTCATTGCAAACTCATCTGCATCGGCATATGTGTGTATTTACCGCATAATATTTTATCATAATATGGTAAAAAAAGCAAGAACAAAATTCGAGTATTTTTCAAAAAAATCAACAAAGGTTTGAAATTATTTTAATCTTTAATGATGAATTTATACAAAAATTCAAAAAAGCTTGACAAGACAAACAAAAACTGATATACTTTCAACGTAGCAAAGATATGCGGGAGTGGCTCAGTGGTAGAGCGTCACCTTGCCAAGGTGAACGTCGCGAGTTCGAATCTCGTCTTCCGCTTCATTAAAAACGCACACTCAGGTGTGCGTTTTTTTATATCATCTGCGAGGTGAAATGTTGTGAAATATATAAAACTGGCCATTGATGAAGCAAAAATCGCCTTTGAACATGGCGAAGTACCCGTAGGAGCTGTCTTAGTAAGAAACGGAGAAATTATATCCTCGTCGCATAATAAGTGTGAACAACAATGTGATGCCACCTCACATGCAGAAATGAATGTAATTAAAGAAGCTCAGCATAAGCTTAAGAGAAAAATATTGGATGATTGTGAACTATACGTCACATTGGAGCCTTGTGCAATGTGTGCCGGAGCGATTGTAAATGCAAGAATCAAGCGAGTATACATAGGTCTTCTCGAACCCAAAACAGGTTGTATGGGGTCAGTTGCAGATCTTCACAACATTCTCCCCCACAAAGTCGAAACATATTACGGATTTTGTGAAGATGAATGCAAGGAATTGATGAAAGAATTTTTTAAATCAAGAAGAAAAAACGCCGAAGAGTAAATTCTTCGGCGTTTATTTATACTTCAAATTGTTTCATTGCTGCGTCATCGATAAATATATCGGCGTTTTTCTCCCAGCCTCTGGCAATAGAATTGAACTTATCCATCTTTGCTGAATCAGACATGTTTTCAGGTGATATCACCTGAGCGTGTGCATCTGAAAATGCTGCGAGCTCTGCATCAGATATATCGAGCATACCCTTGGAATCGTAAAGATTATAAAGTTCAGATATATATAAGTTTTCAGTGAGAATCTGCTCATATGCTGCAACGTTGGTACCCATTTCTGCAAGAAGCTTTTCAAATTCCTTTCTGCCGCCATTGTTTACGATAATGTCATCAATGTCAGATTTGATGGCAGAAATCTGCTCATCTGTGAGAGTAATGCCTTCTTCTATGGCTTTTTGATACTGAATCCTCTGAAAAACAGCATTGTCGGCTGCTATATCACGTGCAACCTCCACAGCATTGACACCGTCAATTTCTGTGGTTTCCCAATATGTTTTTATGTCATATTCAGAAGAATTTTCACTGGTGTATCCTGCTTCAGAAAGCATGCTTGTTTTGGCGATATAGAAAAAATAGCCTATATAGTCATTGTCGAGAGGTTCATTATTAATTTTTATGCAAACATCTGAGCTTTTGGAAGTGATATTATCTGCGCAAGCGCAAAACAAAACAAAAGACAGCACAAGTAAAACAAGTGATATCAATCTGACAGATTTTCCCATAATGAACACCCTCCTTCTTTATTGTCTGGTTATATAATAACTCCTATTGAAGTTCTTGTATCGCTTTTGCAAGCTTTTGTAATATAATTTTAATATTCTCTATTGCCGCACCTTTGAATTTGTATACAAGACTGCTTTTTGTACCACCGATAAACTTCATGTCTCTTTCGTGTTCACCAATAAGCTTTACAACTGCATCAGGACTGGCAAAATCAGTAAATGTCATTGTGACACTGTTTCCCTTCTGTACAAGTTCGGAAATTTCGCATATGCGACACAAAGATTTGATATATGAAATTTCCAGAAGATTGTTTACGCTTTTAGGCAGATCACCAAAACGGTCGATAAATTCTGCCTGTATATCATAATAGTCTTCTTCTGTATCTATTGTGGCTATTTTCTTGTACATGTCTATCCTGTGATGTTCATCTTCAATATACTCGGAAGGTATAAAGGAATCGGCGTTTATATCGACAGATATTTCAAGAGGAGGACGGTATTCTTCTCCTTTTTTCTCTTTTACTGCCTGTTCGAGCAGCATACAATACATATCATATCCAACAAGATTCATGTTACCATGCTGCTGTTTCCCCAAAAGATTGCCTGCGCCTCTGATTTCAAGATCACGCATGGCAATTTTAAAGCCTGAGCCAAATTCGGTAAACTCTTTTATGGCCTGAAGCCTGCGATGGGCAACGCTATCGAGCACTTTGCCGGGGAAATATGTGAGATAGGCATATGCCATACGATTGGAACGCCCTACCCTTCCTCTTAGCTGATACAATTGTGAAAGACCGAGCTTGTCGGCATTTTCTATAATTATAGTGTTGACATTTGCAACATCGAGTCCGGTTTCAATTATAGTGGTGCATACAAGGACATCAATCTCACCATCAAGGAGCTGCATCATTATATCTTCAAGCTGATTTTCGGACATTCTGCCATGTGCAACACCAATACGCACATCGGGCATGGCTTCCGAGAGGCGTGCAGCTACACGTTCAATGCCATCAATTCGATTGTAAAGATAATACACCTGTCCGTTTCTTTCTATTTCGCGACGTATAGCATTAACAATAACCGCCTCATTATATTCCATGACAAAAGTCTGAACGGGATAGCGATCACTTGGTGGTTCTGTCAACACACTCAGATCTCTGATACCAACCATAGCCATGTTGAGAGTTCTTGGTATAGGGGTTGCACTGAGAGTCAAAACATTTACATCTTTTTTGATTTCCTTAAGTTTTTCCTTGTGTCCGACACCAAAGCGCTGTTCTTCGTCAACAATCAGAAGACCAAGATTTTTAAATTTGATATCTTTCTGAAGAAGACGATGAGTGCCTATGACAACATCTACTTTTCCTGACTTAAGACCGGAGATTGTTTTTTCCTGTTGTTTTTTGGTTCGGAATCGCGAAAGCATGTCAACCGTCATAGCATATTCGCCAAGGCGCGCAGCAAAGTTTGTATAGTGCTGTCTTGCCAGGATAGTGGTGGGAACAAGATATGCAACCTGAAGTCCTTCCATAACGCACTTGAATGCTGCACGGATTGCAACCTCGGTTTTGCCATAGCCAACATCTCCGCAAAGAAGTCTGTCCATGCACTTTCCACTTTCCATGTCTTCTTTTACTTCGTTGATACACTTGAGCTGATCGGGGGTTTCTTCATATATAAATTTTTCTTCAAACTCTTTCTGCCAAGGAGTATCGGGAGAAAAGGTGTGACCTTTGAGTTCGCTTCGGGCAGCATACAGATTGATAAGATCCTGAGCGAGCTCACTTACGCTCGACTTCACCCTGGTGATTGTTTTATTCCAACCGGCACCACCCAAAGTGTTGAGCTTCACCTTTGTGCCTTCGGTTTCGTTATATTTGTGGAGAAAATCAAGCTGATTGGTGGGCACATACAGAATATCACTGCCGCCATATTTTATTTTAAGATATTCTTTTGTTACATTCTCAACCACGAGCTGAGTTATACCAACATATCTGCCTATACCATGACTGCGATGAACAACATAGTCACCTTTTTCAAGGTCTTCAAAATTTTTGATAGCATCACGGCTGTTTGATTTGGAAAATTTACGTTTTGGTGCCACTCGGGTTGTTTCACCGTCACATATAACAACAGTTTTTATCTCGGGATATTCAAATCCTTTTGTAAGGGAACCAATGGTTATATATATTTGTCCATAGTCAGGAAGGGCATTTTCAAACGATGCAAACGACGCTTCAATTCCCGCTTCAGTAAGCGCGTTTTGCATGGTTTTCGCTTTGGCATCGCTGCTAAGTACAAGTATGATGCGATATCCGTTTTTCTTCCAGAATTTAAGGTCATCAAAAAGAAATTCAATCTTACCGTTGTAGCTATTGACAGATTTAGCAGTTATTCCTACCAATGACTGAGGAGAAAACATCGGACAAGAGTGTGACAATGAACTTACCGAGATCATGGTCTTGGATGAAATTTTTGAAACAATGTCAACATAGTCGAGCATATATTTCATTTTATTACGGGGGAATATACCCTTGCCAAGCAAATCGGTCACAGTTTCCGAGTGCTCATCATATGCCAGTTTGCTCTTTCCCTGAAGATGCTTTGCCTCATCAATGAAAATCAAAGTATCTTCATCTGCATAATCCAAAAGTGTGTATACCCTATCATAAAAATAAGGCAGATATTTATCAAGCGATTGAAAATGCGTGTTTTCTTCAAGTTTTTCTGCATCACCAATAAAGTTCTCGTTTTTAAGCCTTTTAATTACACCTGCAACCTCACGCGCTTTTTCCGCAGTATATATTATTTCACGCACAGGTGTAATCGAGAAAGATGATATGTTTTTTAAAGAAAGCTGACTTGACGGATCAAATTCCCGTATCGAATCAACCTCATCATCAAAAAGGTCTATTCTGACAGGATTTTGTGATGATGGCGAGAACACATCTGTGATAGAGCCTCTGATGCTGAACTGACCTTTGCCTTCAACTGTGGATGTTTTCTGATAACCAAGTGATACAAGCTGTGCCGAAAGCTCTTTTATATCCAACACTGAAGACATAGAAATATTTATGACAGAATCAGAGAACACATCAGGCGGTACGGTAAATTTCGAAATGGCTTCTATGGTGGTCACAACACTTGCGCCATCTTTAAAGGCAGAGAGCGTTCTTAATCTCGAAATCTCTGCAGTGTGTGAAGATGCATCAACATTATAGAAAACATAATCTTTATTTTTAAAAACAGGTGTCTCACGGCAAAAAAGGAACGATAAGTCATTACTTATCCTTCCTGCTTCAGCTTCGTCGTAGGTGACAACTATGCATTTTTTGTTAAGTGCAGCACATACAGAGTATATCAAATGACTTTTCTGACTGCCTGTCACACCGGTAATATGGATGGGACATTTGCCACTTTTAATGCTGTCTGTTATACTTGTAAATTCAGCACTGCCGGATAAAATCCCACTTATTCCTGCCATAAAATTCTCCTGAATGCATTATTTTAGTTATTATAGGTGTTCATCGCTTTATCAACATCATGATTTACAATACATTCTATTGCATCAACTGCTTTGTCTATGACCTGAGAAAGTATTTTTTGCTCTTCTTTGGAAAATTTGCCTAGTACATAATCAGCAAGGTCAAAATCCGGATTATCGGGACTTCCCACTCCGATTTTTATGCGATTGAAAACATCTGTGCCCAGACAAGCTAAGACTGATTTTATGCCATTGTGTCCCCCTGCGCTTCCTTTTGATCTGATGCGTGTTTTACCAAGAGGGAGACTTATGTCATCATAGACGATAATTATTTTATCTTCGGGTATCTTATAGAAAGCTGCAATAGCAGCCACTGCTTCGCCACTTAAATTCATATATGTTTGGGGAAGAGCGACAATTGCTTTGTTTGTGCCGATTTTACATTCTCCGCACAATGCCTTGAACTTAGAACTTTTCAAAGTGACACCAAGCTTGTTGCAGAGTGCTGAGACCACTTTAAAGCCTATGTTGTGTCGGGTGTTTTCGTATTTTTTGTCGGGATTGCCAAGTCCTGCAATCAGATACATAAGCCAAGTTCTCCTTTCATAAATGCCTCTAAAATTCAAATTCAGCCTTGCCCGATGGCAAGGCTGAGTGTTTGTGATTTAATTGAACAATGTGCTTACCGAAACATCTTTGTAGATTCTTTCAATAGCTTCAGCAAAGAGAGCTGTTGCGGTAAGTGTTTTTATTTTGTCAATCTGTTTTTCGGGTGTGAGGGGAACAGTATCGAGAATAAGAAGTTCTTCAATAGGAGAATTCTGTATTCTTTCAATTGCAGGGCCGGACAATACTGCATGTGTACAGCAAGCGCAAACCTTCTTAGCACCTCTTTCCTTGAGAGCAACAGCACCGTTTACAATTGTTCCTGCTGTATCGATCATATCGTCAACCAAAATAACATTTTTGTCTTTGATATCGCCGATGATGTTCATTACTTCAGAAACATTTGCTTTAGGACGACGTTTGTCGATAATTGCAATCGGGACATCAATCTGATCGGCAAATTTTCTTGCTCTGGTAACACTGCCAAGATCGGGTGATACTACTACTGTGTTTTCCTTATCATCTTTGAAAAGGTCTTTGTAGTATCCTGCGAGTATCTGCTGACCTAAAAGATGGTCGAGGGGTATATTGAAGAAGCCTTGAATCTGAGGTGCATGGAGATCCATTGTAAGAACTCTGTCTGCTCCTGCGGCAGTGATAAGATCGGCGCACAATTTTGCAGAGATAGGATCTCTTCTCTTTGCCTTTCTGTCCTGACGAGCATATCCAAAATATGGAATAACTGCAGTAATTCTGCCGGCAGATGCTCTTTTAAGGGCATCAATCATTATAAGGAGTTCCATAAAATTGTCATTTACGGGAGTACAGGTTGACTGAACAACAAATACATCACTGCCTCTGACAGTTTCATTGATGTTTACAAAAATTTCACCATCGGAAAATTTTCCTACCTCAGAATCACCCAACTTAATGTTGAGTTTGTCAGCAATCATCTGTGCAAAAGACGGATTTGAGTTTGCTGTGAAAATTTTGATATCGTTTCCATGTGTTATCATTTGTTCGGCTCCTAACATTAAATATTTTAAAGAAAAACTGATACATATTTATTATATATGCATATAGCAAAATTTTCAAGATGTTTTTATAAAATTTTTAACTAAAATCAAACGTTATTTTTTCACCTTGATATATCAATCTCGCCGAAAAAGTTTTTCCTGTCCTTTTTGAATAGAAATTATCGAAGATGTCGGTCTTTCCGTTTTCCAGAAGTTTTTTTGCTTCACATACAGGAATGGTTGCTCCGCATATCTTATATCCAAGAGAAAACTTGCAGCCATCTCTGTATGCAGTACAGCCATAACCAAATTTATTGCGGACAACATCGGAGCCACAGACTGGACATTTGCCTATGACATCTCCCAAAAATCCGATGTCGCTTTTTTGTGCCTTTTCTGCATCCGACGGATAGAACACAGCTTTGATTTCGCTTGCTGCCATTTCAACACTGTCGCCAATTGTCATCTCTCCCCTATACACCTTTTTGAGAGCTACGCCAAGCTGAGATGTTTTGTATTTGTCCATGCTGATGCCCATATCGGTTAATGCCTCAATCATAAATTCACCATCAGGGAGTATGGTGTAGACATCTTTTTTCAGTGATATGTAACCACTTTTTAAGGCGTTATCGATGATTCCGGTTCTGGTAGCTTCGGTGCCAAGTTCAAGACCTTCAAAAATTGCTTTGTATTCTTCTTCGTCATTTTCTTCATCAAGATTCTTTTTTTCTTCTCTGAAAGGATTTTTCAGATAGTTATTGAGAGTTTCTATTGTGTAGTGCTTAGGCGGAGTGGTTTCCTTTTGTACAGGCTTAAAATCCACACTAAAAGCGTCACCTTTTTCGAGACTAGGCAAAAGCTTATCCTTTTTGGTGTAGTCATCATATTTTGTCCAGCCTTTTTCCAGTATGACCGTGCCTTTAAGATTGAACTCTTCATAATCACCGACACTCA
Source organism: Clostridia bacterium (assembly GCA_045586905.1). Taxonomy (GTDB): domain Bacteria; phylum Bacillota; class Clostridia; order UMGS1810; family UMGS1810; genus RGIG1828. The sequence continues at coordinate 10,900 of JAZNBF010000079.1, read as the reverse complement.
CCGTGATTTCTGTTTTGTCGGCTATGCAATCTTCAGAACAAAAAACTGCTGCGAAACGTCTTAAAATGGTGCTGTATACTGTAAACTCTTCGGGAGAGAGTTTGGATTTGTCGGGTATTTTGTGAGTGGGAATGAGTGCAGAATGAGATTCTATTTTAGAGTCATCAAAAATATTTTTCCCATCTTTAAATTTCACACTATATCCAAGAGTGGAAATGGCACTTATTACCCCCTTAACCTTGTTCTTTTCGGCAGTTGCGAGATATTCAGAATTTGTACGGGGATATGTGACATAACCTCTTTCGTAGAGTGCCTGAACTATCGCAAGGCTTTTTTCCATAGGGATTTTATATTTTCTGCCCAAAACATTCTGAAGCTTCGACAGTGAATATAACTTGCCTGCCGAAACCGTGTCTTTTTTCCTTTTGGCAGATTTTACGACTGCTCCTGCCTGATTATATTTATCACATAATGCCTGCGCTTTAGAAAGCTCCTTCCCAGAAAATTTTTCATTCCCGTTAAGTTCTATGCTTATGCCATCTATTTCTGTCTTACTGACAACGCTGTAATACGTTTCGGGTTTGAAATTCCTTATTGACATATCACGGTCATATATGGCTTTAACTATCGGCACGATAACTCTCCCCACACGAAGAAGAGTGCCGGTTTTAAGCGTCGCAAAACGTGTAAGATTGGTACCATAAAGCCAGTCGATGTATGTCCGGGCATAGCCTTCACAGGCGAGATTGTTGTATTCGGCGTCATTTTTCATTTCGCTTATGGCGGTTCTGACTGTTTCAATGGTCTGGTCGGGAAGCCAGAGGCGAGTAATGTTTTTACCGGTGACGCCCGTTTTTTCAATACAGGTGCGCACAATAATTTCGCCCTCGCGATCGGAGTCGCCGGCATTTACTATGGTATCCACATCTTCCCTGAGACAAAGAGCTTTTATAGTTTCAAATTGTGCTTTTACTCCGGAGTCAACATTACCGTTTTTATCGTGTCTCAGTTCGAAATGAAATTTCTGTGGAAAGCACGGAATATTTTTGAGTGACCAATATTTTTCGGGATTGGGGTTGTAATACTCAATGTCTGCAAGTGAAAAAAGGTGGCCAAACACCCAGGTTACAATGTAGCTATCGTTTATAAAATAATTGCCTTTTTTCGAAAACTTGCCAAGTGCCTCACATATATTGCGTGCAAGGCTCGGTTTTTCTGCTATTATAAGTTTCATAATATCACCAAAGTCAGTTGTTTATGATTTTTAAAGCAATATCTTTAATGCGTTCGGAGAGGTTAATTTCATCCTGAACCGATTTTGTTTTTGCCAGAAGCAAGGAAGCATATAGTGTTGATACATCATCAAGACCAATAGCTTTGAACATCTCACGCTGAGCCTCCACCATTCTGACATCAGATGATGCGACGGGATCATAACTGTTGATAATATATTCACTGCTCCCAAATTTTGAGATAATATCTTCATAGAGAGAATAATCGTCATATAAAGCAATTTTCAAAAGCTTTTCGGAAGCATTTTCGATATATTTGCTGAAGTCAGTAAGCATGGATACAGCAGTGATGTACATAAGCTTATCTTTTTTGCTTATCTCGTGCAGAGGTATGCCAAGTATTTGGCACACATAAAAAATCTCATCATATCTGTCACCGTAGCCTTCAATGAATATATCGGATGGCTCCGGATTTGAGTTGCCTGTTTTCTTTAATGTTGGTATGAAAAAAGATGCATATGTATTTTCATCACCAAAATCAAGCACATCGGCATTTAAAGCCGGACTGAAATGGCAAAAAATCTTACCCTTAATTCCGTGACCTCGAAGGTCGGCTGCAAGACCTCTTATGGCAGCATCGGACAAAAAGCAAAATATCACATCAGTGCTTTTTATAAAAGGCATAACAGATGTGTATGTTGCCATTTCGTTTTTTGATGCAAATTTTGCAGCTTCTTTAAAGTCGGAAGCGTAAACCCCGGAAGGATTCAATGGTGGCAGCATAGGCTCTTTGTGGCGAAAAGAGCGAATGCGCGAGAATAGTGCATCATTTATTAAATTTACAGGTTCGCTCAGTCCAAGGTAAGAAAATCTCATTATTTTTCACTCATATCTTTTATCAAAGGTGAATTTTTCAACACAGCTATAAGGTCTTCGTTATTTGTGATTGCAAAATCTGTCACAATTGCTGTTGTGGCTACACTTGACAAATCGTGACAATCGGAGCCCGCACACCTAAGCAGATTATATTTTTCTGCCCACATCAGTGCAAAATCATTGCGGGAAATCTGACCAGGATGACCGTTTAACACCTCTATACCGTCAACATATGCAGGATTTATAATTTTCATGGCATCTCTGAAAGGATGTGCCTGAAAAACAAGCATGTTATTCTCATGTGCAAGATTTGTGAAATCTTTGAGATTAATATCCAGAGTGTTGTGATCATCGTCTGTGTTGTTTTCACGGATGAATTCTTCTGTAACACCAAATACAAGGTAGTCGTTGAGAGAATTATTGTTACGGTATTCCATGCCCAGTATAATGTTAATTCTTCCGTTTGCTACTTTTTTGGCGGTCTCATAAGCCGAGAGAAAAATATCATTTTTTTCCTGCCAGCTTATATCACCTATTCGACCAAAATTATAGGCATTGTAGTGGTCGGTTATAACCAATGTGGCATAACCTTTTTGAATATAAGCCTCAACAAGTTCTTCAACGCTGATTTTTGAGCATTTACTCACCTGTGAAGTGTGTACATGAAGTTCAGTTAAAAATTCCATTTTTAATTTCCTCCTGAAATGATTATTTATGATATTTTTCATTTGCGCTGATTTTAAATGAACGATATATCTGTTCTGTCAGAAAAACTCTCATAAGCTGATGAGGAAAAGTCATTTTTGAAAAGCTGATACGAAAATCACTGCGCTTTTTTATTGACTCATCAAGCCCAAGGGAACCACCTATAACAAAAGTTATCGTGCTTTTTCCGCCAAGCATGACCGAAGACATTTTTGAAGAAAACTCTTCACTCGAAAGCTGAGTGCCCTCTACACAAAGCGAAAACACATATTCATCATCACCGATGTGCTTTTGTATTTTTTCTGCCTCTGTCTTCATAATCTGTTTTTCAATCGAGTCAGATGCGTTGTCGGGTATTTTTTCATCACCGAGCTCAATTATGGAAAAGGTGCAAAAACGATTCAGTCTTTTTGCATACTCATTTACAGCATCTAAAAGATATTTTTCCTTCAGTTTTCCAACACAAATAATTTTAACTTTCAAAACTGCCTCCAAAGTCCGTTTACCGGCAAAACGCATATTCGCCAATAAAAAGTATTTCTCCACTTATATTGTCACGAATCACAAATGAAAAAGGTTTGTTATATTTAAGTACTATCGGCTCAGGCGGCAAAGCAGTACCTGCCATGGCAACAGCTGTAACTGCTGCTGCTTCTGTACCTTCTTCATCTACTTTGATGTATGTCTTATGTATTGTTTTATCTATACTCATAGTGCCTTGGTCAAACATGGTGTTAAACTCAGCTTTGTCGCCAAAGGCTTTGTCAATACCAAGTGACTTTAAAATGTCTGTTATTTCGGAAGAATATTCCACTTCAAATTTCGGCACGGAAAGATCAATATATCTGCCATCAAACTTGGCACTTTTTATGGTATCTTCCACATTGTAATTATCTGATGACATCATAAGATACATGCTGACATCCATGTCCTTGAGTATATTTGTTTTAACATATTCGCCTTTATCGTCAAACACAGACTCACGGGTAAGATATGGCAATTGCACAATCTCTACTCCATTGACATCCGAATAAGACATCCAGGCACGTCTGTGCATAAAATCAGCTTTGGCTTCTGTGCCATCTTTTGAAAAGAATATATCTTCCTGTGTTGCACCCTTGTTGAATTCATTTTGCCATCTGCCTTTAAAATAGACAGCATTTACCAGCATAGCCCAAAAATCTGCGCTGTCATCACGAATAATAGACGGTATTTTTCCTTGTGTTTTGTCATTTACCCAACCGTTAATCTTGCTTGCGGCATCAGCTTGTCCCACAACATCACTTGTTGCGCCAAAAAACTCTGAAAGTCCGCTTTTGTAGCCATCGGTAAATCTTTGTGATGTTTTGTCTTTATTGATCCAGATTGAATTTGCAACATTCAATTTTAAAAGTTCCGACTGAGAATACTTTGCAATAGTTTCTTTGGCAGTCCGGTTATAACTTTCAAGGTCGGTTATGTCAAGAGCATCAAGAATTTCACTCTGAGTCACACCTTCGGCACCATTTGCAGCCATTGCAAGAGCCATTTTGATAGAAAACGGAGAAAACATATAGTTTTTGTCATCGGGCATTAATGAATTTACTTTATCTGTGAATGAATTATCCGTATTCAAAGACCCGTCACCAAGACCTGTATTAGCTTTATAGGTGTCAAAAATCTGCATAACCATTATTATTGAGTCGCGCACAGAAACAGTGCCTTCAGGAGAGAATTTGTTGTCTTCTGCTGCTTTCATAACACCCATATTGCAAACTGTCTGTATGGCATTCTTTGCCCAGTGAGACATTTCGTTTTCATCATCAAACATAAAATACATTTCGTGCCTTGGAAGAGGCAACACACTGTCAACAGTTCTGCCGATTATAGTAGCAGCTTCTTCCCTGGTGAGAGATGCAGAAGGATCAAAAGCAGTGTCTGACTTTCCAAATACAATCCGAAGTTTTGCAAGGACGATTATTTTCTGATTGGTTGTATCGGAAAAGCTCACCGATGCATCTGGTAAATCTACCTCATCGAGTGATTCATAAATTAAATTGTATACAAATTCGCAAAACTCTTCACGCGTTACAGAATCGTCAAAAACATATGCTTTATCATTTTCGAGAATGTTATTCTTCAGAGCGTTTCTTACAGTGTCATCATAAAACGAATCTGAAGCAAATGCAGAAAAACCTGTAACCACTGTCAATACAAAGATTATAAATACAGTTAATTTAAATTTCACTCTAGGCACCTCCGTTACATATTTTTGAATAATTCCGGCTTGATTTATACAGCAAATTAAACAAATATTCCCTCTTGTTATTATACTTCTCTGAAGAGATACTGTCAAGGAACAAGGTGATTTTTATAAATTCAGAATATGTAATTCCGATGATCAATATAGCAGAAATATGCGCAAAAAATCCTGCATGTAAAATGCAGGATTTTTGTATTGTTATTTCCAGACTATAAAGCCATAGCTTTCGAGAATCTTGAAATATTGCACCAGTCTTTCATAGAGTGGATGTGCTTTTTCACCAAACTTCTGTTCTACCTTTTGTCCGATTGCATGGATGTCTGTATTGCCATCTATAACGGGCCACACAAAACTCCCAAGCTCATCGAGATGGACATATGTGACAGGTGGTTTTTTTAAAAGTTTTTGTGCCAGAAAGTGAAATAAACCTTTGTTTGGGACTTCAAGAGTGATAATACCATCGTCATTTTTTGTCCAGTTGTATTTTTCATTTCGGGCAGGGATTTTATCGAGATAATTATTTGACTTTTTCATGTTTATCTGCGTTTTCTCCAAAGTGAAAATTTGAGTACGGTTATGACAACGAGTACAAAGAGGACGAGACCACCAACATCGGAAACGATAGCAGGAATACCAAGTCTTCCGGAGAGGTCGAGAGCCTGGTCAACTCCGAACACAGCAAGGAGAGCAAGCAAAATACCAACAAGACCTTCGCCGGCAATCATACCTGAGCAGAAGAGGATGCCATCATTTACAATGGCTTCTTTTTCTTCTTGCTTACGCTTCATTTTGTCAAGTGCAAGACGAACAAGACCACCAACCATTATGCAGGCATTGAGCTGAACGGGAAGATATACACCAATTGCAAACGGAAGAACAGGAATGCCGATGATTTCCACTGTGATAGCGATGAAAGCACCAATAAACACAAGAGTCCATGGCAGGTTGCCCTGCATAACACCTTCGATGATGAGTTTCATAAGAGTTGCCTGGGGTGCACCGAGCTGTTCGGAACCAAATCCCCATGCACTGTCGAGAAGATAGAGAGTGCCGCTGATGGCAACAGATGCCGAAACAACACCAACGATTTCGCCAATCTGTTGTTTCTTGGGAGTTGCGCCAAGGAGATAGCCTGTTTTTAAATCTTGTGAGGTATCGCCTGCAATGGCAGAAACAATACAGATGATCGAACCAATGGAAATAGCACTCATCATACCAAAAGCACCATCTGTGCCCGTGGCTTTGAGAATTAATGTTGTGATAAGAAGAGTTGCAATTGCCATACCGGATACAGGGTTATTACTGCTTCCGACAAGACCTACCATTCTCGAGGAAACTGTTGCAAAGAAAAATCCGAACACAACAATAATACAAGCTCCTATAAGTGATACGGGAACAGCAGGAATGAGCCACACAAGAACTGTTAAAACCACAATTGCAGCCAACACAAATTTGAGGCTGATGTCTTTGGATGTGCGAAGTGAAGAATCAGCCTTTTCGCCTGACATACTCTTCATGGCACCACCAAATGTCTTTACAATCAATGGCAAAGATTTGATGAGGCTAATGATGCCACCTGCCGCAAGCGCACCTGCACCGATGTAACGGATGTATGTGCTCCAGATGGCACTGGCACCACCGGCTTCGAAAATTGCACCGATTGTTTCCTGACCGGGATAAATAACAATGTCTTTACCAAAAAGAACAATCATAGGAATTATAACAAGCCAGCTCAGCACACCACCGGCAAACATGTATGAAGAAATGCGCGCACCACAGATATAGCCCACACTCATAACAGCAGGATAAATCTGAGTGCCTATTTCACCTGCAAATCCTTTAACACGCAGAGAAATTTCACCCGAAACAAGCTTCAGACCATCGATGATGAATTTGAAAAGTGCAGCAAAGCCCATGCCTGCAAAAACTGTGGATGCATTTGCCCCACCCTTTTCGCCTGCAAGAAGAACCTCGGCACAAGCTGTGCCTTCGGGATATGGCAATATGCCATGTTCTTTAACAATAAGGGCGTTACGAAGAGGAACCATGAAAAATACGCCCAAAAGTCCACCTAAAAGCGCAATCAAAGTCATAGAAAGCATGTCGGGTTTTTCCATTTGTCCTTCAGCTGCCCATAAAAAGAGTGCAGGAAGAGTGAAGATGGCACCGGCTGCCAAAGATTCGCCGGCAGAACCTATTGTCTGGACAATATTGCTTTCCAGAATGGAGTTTTTGCGCATGATTATGCGAATAACACCCATAGAAATAACTGCCGCAGGGATAGAAGCAGAAACAGTCATGCCGACTCTGAGTCCGAGGTATGCGTTGGCCGCACCAAAAATAACGGCCAGAAGAATACCCATAACGATTGATGTGATTGTAATTTCCGGAGTTACCTTATCTGCCGGAATATACGGTTTGAAATCATTTTGCTTGTTCATAATGCTCCAATGAGTCGTTTTAATAAACGACAATTCCTTTCATTTGTTATTAAACATACGATTTGTATTATACCATACGTTTTTAAAAAACGCAACAAAAACTAAATTATTTTAAATTTTCAAGCACTGACAGCAAAATGTCATATATTTCTTTTGTACTCTTTATGCTTACCTTTTCCTTTGTGGTGTGAATACCATGCATCTCGGGACCAATTGAAATGCAATCAAAATCAGGAATAACAGCGGCAAAAACGCCACATTCAAGTCCGGCATGTATTGCTTCAACGCGCGGTGTTTGTCCTTTTTTTGCTCTGTACATCTCAAGATATGCATCTCTCAACGAAGAGTCTTTTTTATATTCCCACGGAGGATATACCCCACCCGTTTCGACAGTGCAATTCATGACGGCAAAAAAAGCTTTGAGCCTGTTTTCAAGATATGAAAGAGCAGTGCTCTTATTGCTGCGAAGGGCAAACAATATATTAACAGAGTCGATATCGGTTTTGAAAATACCCAAGTTCAGCGAGGTTTCAACAAGGTTTTCTATTTCGGCACTCATTTCGATAACACCGTTTGGAGCAAGGATGAGGGTGTGTATAATCTGTTCTTTGAGTTGAGAATTCATAACAGAAAACTCGCCTGTCTCCTGCTGCTCAACCACCCAGGAAAATCCACTCTCACGCGCTTTGATTTCTTCGTGGATGATTTCGGCATATTTATTGCATTGAGCAATAAATCTTTCACCATCATCCACACACAATTTTGCAGTGCAACTTAAAGGAATGGCGTTGCCTTTGTCACCACCGTCAATGCTGATGATATCAAACTGACAAAGGGTGCTAAGATGATGGAGGATTCTACCCATCAATGTGTTGGCATTTACTCTGCCGCTGTTAATCTCCACGCCTGAATGGCCACCCTTAAGACCTTTGATCTCTAAAACAATTTTCCTGCCATGTATATTTTTTCTGACTATTGGGAATTTCACTGCAAAATCACTGCCGCCTGCACATGATACTGTCACGACAGAAGAATCTTCCGAGTCGATATTGATCATGCGCTTTCCCAAAATCAGTGACATGTCAAGTTCACCGGCACCTATCATACCAATTTCCTCGTCGGTTGTAAACACTGCCTCAATTGGCGGGTGAGAAAGTTTTTTGTCGGCTAAAATTGCCATTATCATAGCCACAGCAATACCATTGTCTGCTCCGAGGGTTGTCCCGTTTGCAAAAATGTAGTCTGCGTCTGAGCAAAGCTCTATGCCATCTTCGTCGAAATTTATTTCCACTCCTGAATCTTTCTGACAGACCATGTCGAGATGGCCCTGAAGAATGATTGGTTCAGAATTTTCATATCCCGGAGATGCATCTTTTTTTATGATAACATTGTTCGCCTCATCACGATGTGCCCAAAGACCATGCTCACGGGCAAAGTCCAGACAAAATTGGCTGATTTTTTCCATGTTGCCCGAACCATGAGGAATGGAGCAAAGCTTTTCGAAGTATGAAAAAAGCTCATATGGCTTGAGATGTGATAGTTTTTTCATGTGAAGTTCCTCCGTTTGTGCTTTTGAAACTGTTTTAATATCTTAAATATGAGATAAATTCCGGCATAATATACACATTTAAACCGGAGTTTTTTTAATGTGTGAGCAAAAGCATTGCTATAAACAAAAATGTAATTACCCACGAGCTTGCTTTGATTTTTTTTGAAATCACCGCAGAATACACTTATAACAACATAAGAAATAAGGCCAAATGCTATACCATAAGAGATGTTATATGTAAATATATTAAATCGGCAAACTAATAAAATTTATTTTATATATAACAACAAATTGCCGCTATTCTCTTTGCTGATTCCTTTAGCGACGGAATTAAGGCATATTCGTCTTTTGAGTGAATGTTTCCGCACTCAACACCTAGCGAATCCAAGGTAGGAATACCGCACTGAGTTGTATATGCCGCATCAGAACCGCCCCCTGTTGAACGAGATGAAAGTTTTGGCAAATTTGTTAATTCAAAAATCTCATTTACTTTTTTAAGCAAGTTGATGTTCTTATCGACAAGTTCCATCGCATCTCTCATGCTTTTCAAAACAGGTTCACAAGTTGTTCCTTCCACCCAGGAAAAGTCTGCGACTTTTTGAGCAATTTTTTTCACTTCTAAAAGTTCATCACTGTTTGAGAATCTAAAATCTACCATCACGACACATTTTTCAGGAACAGTGTTTATTTTTGTTCCACCTGAAATTATACCGCAATTTGCTGTTATTCCATTTTTATCCTTGTATTTTTCCAACTCAAGAATTTTATACGCTACCTCAGTTATTGCACTTACACCATTAAAGCAATTTGCTGCATGTGCGGCTTTACCAGTAATATTAAAGGCATATTGTGCAATTCCCTTTCTTTGTAACACAGCCGTACCTGAAACAGAAGGCTCACAGTTTAAAAAAGCAGCAGCACCGCGGGCACATTCGCACATATATGAAATAGTGGTTTTGTTACTTTCGACACTACTTGTTTCTTCGTCAGACTGCAAAATAAGTTTTATAGGGCGAGCGGTAAAACATTCCTTACTGAGAGCTGCCATAGCCAAAAGAGATGCCACGATTCCGCCCTTACAATCGGCGATTCCGGGACCATACATTCTATCACCATCAAACTTGACAGCAGGTGTCCCAAAAAGACCCACAGGGTGAACTGTATCTACATGTCCAGAAAGGCATATTGGTGATTCTGTTGCATCTGGATTCATAGTTATACAAATACAATCTCCCGCTATTTCTTGCTTTTGACTTTCTACCTTCCAACCAAAAGACTCTGCTTTTTTTATAATATAGTTGCTTGCAGCATCCACACCATCTTTGTAATCGGTAGGACTTTCGATAAGACAGAATTCTTCCAGAATCTTTATGTATTCTTGTTCCATATCGTCTATTCTTTTAAAAATGTTTTCGCAGTTAATCACATTTGTTTCTCCTTTTAGGCAAAATAAAGATTATATAATATAGATTGCAATTGTTTTTGAGAAAATTCGTGTCAAGCCAGGAGAACAGTGAATAATAAGAACCATCACGAAATATAACGAAATCAAAGATTTCTATATTTCGGAGAACCTTGATACTCGTAAGCTCGTATTAGGACCTACTATTTTTTCCTGATTTTTTCAACTGCTTTTCCTTTAACGCGTTTCCTTAGAACCCGCGAGAATACCGGATTTTCTCGCTCCCGATAGTATATGTAAATATTATAAATCGGCAAACTAATCTTTTAAATTGTATGGACTTGACAAAAGTAAACACTCTTTATTATTTCTCTATTCATCAGCAAGATTTATTACTTTCTTCTTACATGTATTTGCATAATTTACTGTATACGCCGTACCACTTCCATTACG
>JAZNBF010000078.1:0-4010 GCA_045586905.1 Clostridia bacterium | reverse complement strand
GACGGGCACCGTGAGTGCAAGCTCACGGTCGGCAAGCCAATGAGCGAAGCGACGCCCCTTCTCGGTCGTAAAAAATGTCACCCATCTTTGCAGGTGATTTTTTTTTGCGCGTAAGTTCAAGGGGCTCGAAACCCGAGAGACGAATAAAACCGTTGAGAGAGGTTTGATTTTGCATTGGATTTACTTTCAAATTCCCTCTCCAAACTATTGCTATTTTTGTATTTTTATGTTAAAATTTATGGTAATAATATAAGTTTGCAAAATAATACCAAAATTTAAGGAGAATGAATATGAAAACAATTAAAGTAGAAAAATTAACCTATGAAAGCTTTGCGCCATTCGGCACATTCTACACCATCGACAAACCCGACGGTTATGCACTCTGCGGAGAGCTCCACAAGTTCTTTCCCGACAGAGTTGTGGCAGATTCCAACCATCGCATAGGCTTTTCACCAATCGTTGTTAAAAAGCCCGAAAAAATGATCATCACTCAGCAGGAATATCACACCACCACATGGGAAATGATTATGCCTCTTAGTGACGACATGATTCTCCACTGTGCACCTGCATCGGCAGGCACACCTGTGACAGACCTTGTAAAAGCATTTCTCGTGCCAAAGAACACCCTCATCAAAATGAACTCTGCAATCTGGCACCTCGCTCCCCTTCCTGCAAATGCCGACAGCTTAACTGCTCTCATTGTTTTGCCCGAATGCACCTATGCAAACGATTGCACAGTAGTTGACTTAAAACCCGAAGAGCAGTTTGAAATCGTAAAATAAGTTTAACAAAATCCTTTCGGAGGGATACTAATGGGAAAAGAACTATCTGAAAAAGCACTCAGTATCATAAAGAAAATGCAACAAAACGAGCTTACTGAAAGTGTAATATACAAAGAGATTGCAAAATTTGCCAAAGGTGAGGAAAACAAGCAAACCCTTCTCCGCCTCTCACACGAGGAGAAAGCTCACTACGAAATCTGGAAAGGCTACACAGGCATCGAAATGAAGCCTGAAAAGCTTAAGGTTTTCAAATACAAAACCCTTGCCCGCATTTTAGGTTTTACTTTTGCTGTAAAGCTTATGGAAAATGGCGAACAGGGTGCCCAGAATGAATATGAGCATCTGGCAGAAGAAGTGGAAGAAAGCTCACGCATCAGAGAGCAGGAGGAAGAGCACGAAGCCGCCCTCATTGAGATGCTCGATGAAGAAAGACTCCAGTATGTAGGCAGTATGGTGCTCGGCATGAACGATGCACTCGTCGAGCTGACAGGCTCCCTTGCAGGCTTTACCTTTGCCATGCAAAACACCCGTCTCATAGCACTTTCGGGACTCATCATGGGCATATCGGCCACATTCTCCATGGCATCAAGCGAATTTCTGGCGGCAAAGAGCGAGGGAAGAAACGATGCTTTCAAATCGTGCTCCTACACAGGCATTGCCTATCTCATCACCGTTGCACTTCTGATACTTCCCTATCTTTTGCTCGGCAACGAAAATTACATGACTGCACTTTTTGCCATGATAGCAATAGTGGTGCTCATAATCGCAGGCTTTACATATTACATCTCTGTTGCCAAAGGCGAAAGATTCAAGCCGAAATTTCTCGAAATGACAGCCATCAGCATTGGCGTGGCAGTGATTTCATTCTTTGTGGGAATAGCTGCAAAAAAATTCCTTGGCGTAGACCTGTAATACCACAACGCATTTTATCAAATACTAACTTGCACCCATTCGTGCAAGAAGAGAGGATACAATATAATGGAAAAAGAAAAATTTTACATCACCACGGCGATTGCCTACACATCAAGAAAGCCTCATATAGGCAACACATATGAAATTGTGCTCACCGATGCAATTGCCCGTTACAACCGCCTTATCGGGAAAGATGTGTTTTTCCTCACAGGCACCGACGAACACGGTCAGAAAATAGAGCAGATTGCCACAGAATGCGGCATCTCGCCCAAAAAGTATGTTGACGGTGTGGCAGGCGAAATAAGAACCATCTGGGATCTTATGAACACCAGCTACGACAAATTCATAAGAACAACCGACGACTATCACGAAGAGACCGTTGCAAAGATTTTCAAAAAGCTCTATGACAAAGGTGACATCTACAAAGGCGAATATTCCGGTCTTTATTGCGTGCCTTGTGAAAGCTTTTTCACAGAAACTCAGGTAGTGGACGGATGCTGCCCCGATTGCGGCAGACCTGTTACCGAAACCAAGGAAGAAGCATACTTTTTCCGCATGAGCAAATATCAGGATGCTCTCATGAAGCACATTGAGGAGAACCCCGACTTCATCCAGCCCGAATCGAGAAGAAAAGAAATGGTTAATAACTTTTTAAAACCCGGGCTTCAGGACCTTTGTGTGTCGAGAACATCGTTCAAATGGGGTGTGCCCGTATCGTTTGACGAAAAGCATGTAATCTATGTGTGGATAGATGCACTTTCAAACTACATCACAGCTCTCGGCTATAACACCGAAGACAATTCCGACCTCTATCGCAAATACTGGCCTGCCGATGTTCATGTTATCGGCAAAGACATCCTTCGTTTCCACACAATCTACTGGCCTATCATGCTCATGGCTCTCGGCGAGAAGTTGCCAAAGCAGATTTTCGGTCATCCGTGGCTGCTTTCTGGCAATGACAAAATGAGTAAATCAAAAGGCAATGTAATGTATGCCGACGACCTCGTTAAGCATTTTGGTGTGGATGCCATAAGATATTATGTGCTCCGTGAAATGCCATTTGCTGCCGACGGTACCATCACACTCGAAACCATCATTGCACGCTACAATGCCGACCTTGCAAACACACTCGGCAACCTTGTTAACCGTACTGTTGCCATGGTCAACAAATATTTTGGGAAAGACCTCAAAAACCCCAATGTGACAGAAGATGTGGATGCTGAGCTTATCGAGATGTGCACAAAAACTGTGGAAGATGTGGCAGTGGCAATGCGCGAGCTTAAGGTGGCAGACTCACTCGAATGCATCATGGCTCTTGCAAGAAGATGCAACAAATACATCGACGAAACCATGCCGTGGGCACTTGCAAAAGACGAGTCAAAGACAGACAGACTTAAAACAGTGCTTTGCAATCTCATAGAGGGCATACGCTTTATCGGCGTGCTTCTTTCTTCATTCATGCCCGAGACATCGGAAAAAATCTTTGCTCAGATTAACACAGACCGTACATCATATGAAGACCTCGCCGCATTCAATGCCCAAAACCCCGTTTGCGTTGGCGAAGCTACTCCTCTTTTTGCCCGTCTTGACGAGGTTAAAAAGCTCGACGAGGTGGCCAAAGATATGTTTGGCGAAGAAAAAGAAGAGAAAAAGCCCGAGCCCAAAAAAGAAGCTCCCAAAAAGGAAGAGCCAGAAATTTCCGAAATTGGCATAGAAGATTTTGCCAAGGTGCAGATGAAGGTGGGCATTGTGCTCGAAAGCAAACCCGTTGAAGGAGCCGACAAGCTCCTCGTGTCGCAGATAAAAATCGGTGATGAAACCCGTCAGATTGTGTCGGGCATAGCAAAATATTACCGTCCCGACGAGCTCGTTGGCAAAAAGGTGATTGTGGTTACAAACCTCAAGCCTGTCAAGCTCAGAGGAGTGCTTTCTGAGGGCATGATACTTGCCGCACAGGATGGCGACAAGCTCTCGGTGCTCTCTCCTGAAAGAACAGATGACATCGGAGACGGTTCATCGGTAAGCTGATAAACCAAAAGTCAAAACCACCGGTGAAACCGGTGGCTTGCTCCACCCCTAAAAGGGGTTAATGCTGGCGTACCCCTCAAGGGGTTCTGAAAGTTTGACACCGCATTACTATTACAGGCGGCCGCTCACGAGCGGCTGTCTGTTTCTTTTTGCCTTTTAGTTCTTACTACCCGTGAACGGGTCTATGTATTCTTTGAATGTTATTTGATCGTGTGTGTAATCTTCTTCCAGTTGATTTTTTATATACTCTTCGATTACTCGCTTATTTCTTCCTACTGTATCTACATA
>JAZNBF010000077.1:0-9662 GCA_045586905.1 Clostridia bacterium | reverse complement strand
AGTCGGAGGCCAAGCGGTCTTAGGAAGACAACATATTAGGACAACTCCTTGGCTCACAGAACGACATGGCTACCATCCGTCTTTGTGCCAAGAGCCATTTTCACCAACACCTGTCATAGGAATGTCTGTTGCAACGAGCTGGTCATCGATGTAGAGGTCGAAGTGAGGCATAACGGAAGCCTGACCATCGGAATATGCAGTGGAAGTGATAACCCATTTATATTTGTGCCAGCCTGCTAAGCTCTTTTCAACATCAAAGTTGGGGTTAACAGTAGCACCTGCTGCTTCAATTTCATCAAGCCAGGTTTTGCTGAGCACCTGATCGGATGTAGCACTAATTAAAGTAGTGGGAGAAGTGTCGCCAAATTTCAAGTCACTCCAGAGATCACAAGCTTCAAATTCCCAAACTGCAGAAGCAAGATTTGTAAGTCTGGTATATACAGCATTTTCTGCACGTATTGTCATGTATTTACCAGTTCTCTTAGCATATATACGATTGGAAGCGTCTGAAACGACTTCAAAGTCGGAAAGAGGCCAACGAGAGTTGGTGGGATAAGCATAAGCTGGGTCGTTAGGAAGTCTGCCATCATCGAAAGTAAAGTTGTAGCTTGAATATACATTGGTGATTGTGGGGCCAACCATTGTTTTGCCGTCACCAAGAGTTACAGTAACTTTATCTGCAACTGCTAAGCTTCTTGTAGGCAGGTTTACAACATTGCTGCCAATGTTTAAGATACCGTTGGCATCTACTGTGATGCCTGTGGTTGATTTGCCAAGATCATAGGTAGCATAGTTATCTGTTACGGCATGAGAAATACGAAGGGGCATGCCGGGGAGAGGAGCAACTATGTTAGATGCGTTGACAGCAGCTGCGGGATCATTAACAAATTCAACGGGTGCTGCATAACGAACAACATTGTCGGAATATACCCATTCGGATGCGTGATTACATAAATCGGTTTCCTGTACTCTTGCTCTTGCTTTTATGTATAAGCCATCGTGTGCAGCTGTGATAGTGAGAGGTTGAGAACCATCTGCAAGGTAGGTGTATTCACCATCGGGTGAAGTTGATGCAGCATATTCAACCTGAAGCACTTCAGGAACATTACCTTTTGCAAAAGAATATTTCTGAGCAGCAGCTGTGAGTGTGTCACCGATCTTGAGTTCGTCAGAAGAAGCTGTGAGGGTTACATCGTGAGCAAAACCAAGTGAAGTCTGATAATGTTTGAGGTTATCCATGGTGTTCACTTTAGAACGGAAAGAACCGTTTTGGTTTTGTGCAGAGTTTTCTGTTATGCTTCCGGATTTTACATATTTTCCGTTAAGATATACTTCATATGTCAGTTCTAAACCTGAGATAATGATTTTGAAATGGTTCCATTCGCCTGCTACATAACCGGGCATTGAAGCATCGGCAAAGGTAGCACCAAAGACTTTGGAAGAAGCACCATAGTTACCGATACCGTCTCCGACGTCATTTGTGTCAAATTCGAAAACAAGGGGGTAAGCATATCTGCCTACAAGGCCATGTTTGTTAATGTTTATAAAACGTTTAGTATCGAAAGTAGATAACGCAGTAGTGTCGGTACGTTTTAAATATTTGTTTCCGTTAGCTTCTTCGGCAATTTCAACATTGGTAATGTCTAAAACATCGCCATCGGAGAAGTCTGTTGAAACAGGGGCAAAAAATGTTGTTAATACAGCGGGGTGTACAATCTTGTCGGTAGAATCAGCTTTGTTGACTGCTCTTACACGAACCCAGGGAGTGCAGCTGAAAGCACCTTCTGCCAGGTAAGGAGAAACATCACCAATTGTAAGCAAGCCGTTTTCGTCAACACTGAAAGCATCTGAGCCAACCGAATTAGCATTAGTGGTATAAACTTCATAGTCATACTCTTTTGTTTCGTCTTCGGGGTCATTTGCAGTGACTGCAAGGTGGAAGGGGTGGCCGGCAATAGAGCTTACATAGTAAGGTGTGCCTGCTTCAGTATACTCAGTTGCAGAGTTGTAGGTGAACTGAGTAGCGGCAAATGTAGGAATGGAAACATTTGCCAAAAGAAATACTACTGTGAGAAGTAAAGCTAAGAATCTTGATTTTCTCATTTCTTACATCCTTTCAAAATTTAATCTTAGATGATATCATTATACACCCAAAATTTTAATAATTCAATTGTGCAAATTGACATATTTTTCGGTGATTGATTGGTCACTTTAGACAAATTCGCTTCTTGCGCAAAAAAAGCAGAACATAATCCACTCTTTTTCGTCTGATTTCTTCAAACGTAATTTCTTTACGGGGGAAGGTCCCCCGTAACCCCCCCACTTTGCGATTGATTTTTTATGATGGTTTTTTTTGCTCGCAGAGAGCCGCAGTGACTCGCAAAATTCATTTGCGAACACTGCTAAATCCGATTGATAATAAGGGAACTGATTATATTCAATCGAATTTACTCAAAGCTCGCTTCAAAAAGCTTGCACCATGAAAATCAGGCGCATTTACTGTGAGATTAGTTTGTGCGATAAGGGAAGGGGGAAGCAGGGAAAAGGGAAGAAGAAATAGTGAAGGGGTGGGGCTTGGAAATCGTTTGGCGATTTTCTTCTTTATTATAAGGAAAGATTAGTGTGCAGGGTAAAGGGAACGAAACGGAGAAAAGAAATATGAAAGAACAGGGAAAAGATTATGAAGAAAAATGTGAAAACCTTTGTCTGTGATTTTTATTTTGATTTTTCCTTCATAAATCTTTTCAGAAGAAATGCCATAAAATAGGGAAAGGTGTAGAACTTGCCATTATAACCTATGTTTTTATTGGCAAATTTAATACCATACTTAATATCTTTATATTTTTCTTTATCAATAAGAGCATTAAGCGAAACGGTTGCTCCGTCTGTTGCCTTAACTTCAACAGGCACCAACGAGTCGGAATCTCTCACGAAAAAATCCATTTCGAGCGTTCCCTTTACGTTCCGATAAAAATACAAATCGTAGCCTTGCTTCTTTAACATTTCTCCAACTACATTTTCGTATATTGCACCTTTATATGTGTTGAAATTTTTATTTGTGCGCAAATCCTCTTGTGCTTCTTCATCAAGAGACCCGATCAAAAGACCTGTGTCCCCAAAATACAGCTTGAAATTATCGGGATTATCATTCCCTTTAAGAGGGAGTTCGGGAGTTTGCAGACAATAGCATGCATTTATTATTCCAGCTGAAATCAACCATTCAACCGTTCCAACATACTCCCTGTTTCTTGCACCTTTCTGAATTTTTGAAATTTGAAATTTTTTATTTTCTTTCCCGAGAAATGTCGGTATTTTTCTGTAAACACTTAAAACTTTTGCTTTATCCAAACCTTTTGCATATTTAGTAATATCCTCTTCATAGTCAAGCAAAATTTGCTTCTGCATTTTTAAGGTTCCACTGTAATTTTTATTTGCAACAAAAGACTTTACAATTGCAGGCATTCCGCCCAAAACCATATACTCACGAAAATTTTCAAGCATAATTTCATATTCAACTGTTGACAAAGGAGTTATGCTAATCATTTTGTTATACATTTCCTCAATTTGTTCCATGCGGTATCCCTTTGCCCAAAGAAACTCTTCAAAATCCATCGAATACATTTCATAATCTTCCTTAAAGCCTACACTGTTAGACTCAATTTCCTCATAACTTATTCCCATAAGCGAACCCGAGCATATAACATCATATCTTCCGTCCAGTTTAAAAGCCTTCAGACTTGTTGCACAGTTCGGACACGCCTGCAGCTCATCAAAAAACAGAAGCGTTTGACCGGAAATAAATTCTAAGTCGGGATTTAACAACGATATGTTTTTTATAATTGTATCCACTTCAAAGCCATCATCAAATATTTTCTGATACTGTTTTTGCAGTACAAAATTAATTTCGACAACACTTTTATAATTTTTTTCTGCAAATTTTTGTATAGATACAGTTTTCCCAATTTGTCTGGCACCTTTAACAATCAACGGCATTCGTTCTGCATTTTGCTTCCATGTTATCAGATAATCATCTATTTTTCTTTTTAATAGTTCCATTTCAAGCACCTCCAAGAACACTTTATCACAAAATTCCTCTTCTGTCAATTCAAAAAATCACATTTTTCCTCCGATATACGAGTATTATATCACAAAATTTCTTTTTCATCCATGAAATTGAAAAAACACAGGTGCGTGGGTTCAGAAAAAAGAAAAAGGGAATGCAAAAACACGAATGAGCTTTTTGCATTCCCTTTATACATAATTATTTATATGCTTTTTCGATTGCGCTGATTACTGCTCTGCCATAGGCTCCGTCGGGGATGATGGAGGGTTCATCGTTGACATACTTAACAAATTCGTCGAGCTGATAGAGCATGGCATCATCGGGGAAAGATGAAAGGTCGGGCGCGTAGCTTGAGCCATCTGTTTCAAACACCATATTGCCCCCGCCTATGCGTATCATACCTTTTTCGAAATAGTAGATGACATTGTAGATGGGGCCGGCGTAGCCACTTAAGGTGATGGAGGCTGAAACACCGTTTTCAAACTTTGCAAAAATCTGTGCGTGGCCTTCGATGTCGGCATCGTTTTTGATGTTGGCAACAGAGGATGTGATTTCGGGATCCTGTGGGCCAAGGAGGGTGAAGAGCTTATCGAAAGCGTGAGCACCGAAGTTCATACCTATGCCGCCACCTGCAAGCTTTTTGGAATGGAACCACTTGGGACGGGTGGGGACGAAATAGTCGATGGTGCGGATTTCGGAAACCATGCAAAGCTTGCCGAGTGTGCCTTCGTCATAGACCTTTTTGACATATTGAGTGGTGTTGAAAAAGCGCTGGATGTGACCTATGGCAAGTTTTTTGCCACTTTTCTCAGCAGCTGCTATCATACGGTCACATTCTTCCACTGTGTTTGCCATGGGTTTTTCGCAGAGAACATGGTAGCCATTTTCTAAAAAGAACACCGATGATTCACAGTGGAGGAAGTGAGGGAGATTTATTATGACTGCATCAATTTTGACATCTGATGAGGGGATGTCATGATAGTCGAGGAAGTATGGAACATCATACTTTTCGGAAAGTTCTTTTACAACCTCTTCGTTAATGTCGCAAAGTGCGGCGAGTCGTATGGTTTTGGACTTTTCAAGTGATGAGAGGTCGGATATGACCATTTTACCTGTGCCAATGAGTGCTACATTTAACATTTTGGGAGCTCCTCTCCATATAACATATATTTTGTGATTATTTCGGCAATGTGGTCTGCCCTTTTTTGCATTTCATCTTTTGACGAAAGGTCTCTGCCCATCAGTGCCGAAAGTGTGTGGATGTTGGAAAATGCAGAAAAACAAAACATGTTAATTGACATCGCAGTGTGCGACGGATCTATGCACGAACGAATGATGCCTTTTTCGATGCCCTGACGAATGAGCTTTTCACTGCCGACGAAAAGATTGGTGCGGATGCCTTTTGCATGGGTGGCACCTGCGAGGTTTTCCCAAAGCATGAGACGGACAAAGTCGGGACTTGACGAGAGAAAGTCGAAATACATGAGCACCATGGTGCGTATGGTTTCGATTGACTCGAATTCGCGTTCGGAAAGGTTCTCTTCAAAGGAAGCAAGGTGAGCATATACATCCTCTAAGATTATGGAATAGAGGTTTTCTTTGCTTTTAAAGTGGGCATAGATGAGTTGTTTGTTGACACCTGCTGACTGAGCTATGGCATCTATCCTTGCGGCAGAGAACCCGTTTTGAGCAAATTCTGCCTTGGCGGCATCGAGGATTTTTTGTTTTGTCAGTGCACTTTTTT
Organism: Clostridia bacterium; assembly: GCA_045586905.1. GTDB lineage: Bacteria > Bacillota > Clostridia > UMGS1810 > UMGS1810 > RGIG1828. The sequence goes on along the minus strand of JAZNBF010000077.1, from coordinate 3,855 downwards.
CTGATTGCTTCATTATTATATACCCACTTTTGCTTTCCACTCGGGAAGATGCTCTTTGACGAAAGCATCGTCGGTCAGGTGGGGATAGGCATTGCACACACGGGTGATTTCTTCTGCCTGACCTTCGGATAAGGTTTCGTCGGGATTTAAGCAAAGGATGTTTTCCATGAGGCCCTGACGACGAAGAAGCTCATGAACACCGGGGATGCATCCTGCAAAGCCATGGGCTGCATCGAAGAAAACACCGTTTGCATCGGTAACCTGAGCGGCAAGGGTGAGGAAGCGGGAAGAGATTGCATCTTTTTCGCGTTCTGCCTTGATGTCGGAGAGCATGTCTACAACATTTTTGGTCCACATTGTCCAGTGGCCGAGGAGTCCGCCTTCGAAACGCTTGGTGTAGGTTTTGCCATTTTCGTTGAATTCGAATTTGGTGAGAAGGTCGATAACTATGCTATCGTCATTGCCTGTGTAGAGTGTGATTTCATCGGCGCGAGGGGATGTGGCAGCTGCACGGGCAACATCGAGTGTGGTGTAGCGATTGAACGAGGCAACCTTGATGGCTACAACATTGTCGACTGCACACACCTTCTGCCAGTAGTCATATGTAAACACTCTGCCGCCTACTGCTGTCTGAAGATAGAAGCCGATGACGGGCATAACAGAAGCAACTGCTTTGGTGCGCTCGATGAGGTAGTCTTCGGTCATGTGGTTGAGGCCGCCGGGGCTTAAGAGTACTGCATCGTAGCCATATTTTTTGGCAAGCTCTGCTTCGGCTACTGCCTGCTTAATGGGGCCGCATACGCCTGCAACTTTGATGATGACTTTATCGTTTTCTTTTTCGAAGGCGTCGATTTCTTCGGATACGATTTCTAAGATGGGTTCGAAAAGTGCCACTTCGGGATCACGGATTTCGAACTGGGTGGTGTGGACTGCGGTGGCAATGCCCCCTACTCCACAGTTTAAATAGTAGTTCATGAGAAGGCGAACGCCTTTTTCGTTTATGGTGCGGTCTTCATTGAGTGCCAGAGGGGTGGCAGGGATGACTGTGCCCTCTCTGAGCTTCTGAAGTGCGATTTCGTGTCTGGTCATAATATTACTCCTTTTCTGCCAAAAGATTGGCATGGTTTTTTATGGGGAGGGGTCTCCCCAAGATACACTTATTTCTTTACGGGGGAAGGTCCCCCGTAGCCCCCTCTTTGCGCTTGATTTTTTATGATGGCTTTCTTCGCTCACAAATGAGCACGCAGTGACTCGCAAAAACCATTTGCGAACACTGCTAAATCCGATTGATAATAATGAAACTGATTATATTCAATCGGATTTACTCAAAGCTCGCTTCAAAAAGCTTGCACCATAAAAAATATGCGCATTTACTGTGAGATTAGTTTGTGCGATAAGAGAAATGCTTTGAAAAGATAAATGGGCAAAACTTACATTTTGAAAATATATTGAATTATTTAAGCAAAACTCGAAGTGGAAAAATCCACTCCGAGTCAGGATGCAATCAATAAATAAGGTCTTTATAGTTTTTAACGCGATGGAAGGTAATGATGTTACCATCGTGAGCAGAGTGAGCATCGGCATCGCCCGAGCGACTGAGAACGAGCAAATCATCACCGTCAAAATCAAGGCTTGCATAGTGGCGGGATTGCTTTTCGTGACCGCTCTGTGCTACAAGGCCAGCAAAGCACCAGTCCACAAGGTTGGTAGAAAAGCTTAATGCAAGACGATCGCGTTCATCGGAGGGGATGTTGTAGCGATCGGTGCTAAGGAGTTCTACCCTTCTCATGGAGTCACGAGCCTGAACGGAAAGAAGCCAGTAGAGCCCCGTGGCTTCATCGTAGCGAATGTGGAATTTATTTTGTCCGCCAAGGAGAGGCAGGAAGATGAGACGTTTGCCAGAAGGCGCAGTCACACATTCGAGAGAAATGATTTCTTTGCCATCGACTACTTTTTCCACTGCTTTCATAATAGCGCAGTAGCCTGTGCCATGAGTGTTGCAACGCATCATAAGATGAAGTGTTTTGCCGGATGGGTCATACCAGAAGTGTGAGGGGTCGGTGATTTGAACGATGTTGGTCTCAATCCAGCCAACTGCGTGGAAACGGAAGATGTCATAGGGAGATTTACCATTTTCAAAGTCGAAGGTGTCACGGTATTTAGAGGGACTTGCACAGTAGTTTTCACCATCGAAGCTATCTTCAAGGCTTGCAAAGAAGGGGACTCCGATGCCTTCGATGTCAGCTTCCTTTATAACATCACAAAAGCGTACCTTTTCACTCATAAGCCAGTTTTCTTTTTTGGAAAGGTCATCGCCGAGCTTGCCTCTCATAACAACAGGTGACATTATGTAGGGCTGCCATGTGGAGCGAATGGTTTCGCCCTCATTTAAGAACTTACAATCCATGGGCACATATACATAGCCATCTTTATAGACTGCACTTGTCGCGGTGTGGCACCATTTTTCGCCATGGGTAAATTCAACAGCTTTTGACCAGGTTTCGCCATTGTCATCGGAGAAGGCAACCACGAGGTCACCGTACACTATGCGGCAACCCATGAGATATATTCTGTCATTGGTAGGGTCAACGAAGAGTGTGGCGTGGGCAAAGGCGTCTTCGTTGGTGAGAGTCCATGTGGCACCTTTGTCATCGGAGATATAAATTTTGCCAAACTTATCGTTGAGGTCGAGGCTGACAACATATCTTCCGTTTTTGAGCACAAGTATGCCGGGTGAATAAGGAAAATCTTTGTGAGGATCGGGTGAACGGTAAACTTCGGTAAATTCGGGTGCAAGTTCTTTCATGATGTACCTCCAAAATAACATATAGATTTTTAACTTTTTGGAATATGATGAAGAAAAATTATAGTTCATCAGTTTAGTAATATTATGGCATAAAAGAAAATCAAGCACAAGACATAAATGTAATTTATATGTGTACAAATGTGTAATTTTTTACGGGGGGGAAGGTCCCCCGTAGTCCCCGCATTTTTCTTTACGGGGGAAGGTCCCCCGTAACCCCCTCTTTGCGCTTGATTTTTTATGATGGCTGATTTATTTCTCGGGGAGAGGTCTCCCCGAACCCCACCCTTTTCGCTTAATTTCAGCTGACGGGTTTTCTTCACTCGCTGCGAGCACGCAGTGACTCGCAAAAACCATTTGCGAACACTGCTAAATCCGATTGATAACAAGGGAACTGATTGTATTCAATCGGATTTACTCCTTGCTCGTTTGAAAATCTTACGTCATCTGAAATATGCGAGGGCACCGAGAGGTTAGTGAGTGCGATAAGGGAAAAGAAAATACTGTGAAGAGAGAGGAGGGAACAAAAAAGTAGTGAAGAGGTGTGGTTGAAAATCGCTTGGTGATTTTCTTCTTTATGATAAGAGTGATTACAATCCCTACGGGTTTGATTTGAAAACCCACGTTTTGCTTTACGGGGGAAGGTCCCCCGTAGCCCCCTCTTTGCGCTTGATTTTTTATGATGGCTTTTTTTGCTCGCTGATGAGTACGCAGTGACTCGCAAAATTCATTTGCGAACACTGCTAAATCCGATTGATAACAAGGGAACTGATTGTATTCAATCGGATTTACTCAAAGCTCGCTTCAAAAAGCTTGCACCATAAAAAATATGCGCATTTACTGTGAGATTAGTTTGTGCGATAAGGGAATGTGTTTGAAAATCAATTTATCAATTACAATCCCTCCGAGCTTGCTTTGCAAACCCACGTTTTGCTTTACGGGGGAAGGTCCCCCGTAGCCCCCTCTTTGCGCTTGATTTTTTATGATGGCTTTTTTTGCTCGCTGATGAGCACGCAGTGACTCGCAAAATTCATTTGCGAACACTGCTAAAT
>JAZNBF010000076.1:0-25110 GCA_045586905.1 Clostridia bacterium | reverse complement strand
GTATAGAATGTTGCAGTCATTGCACCATAGGGAACAAGTTTCGGGTCGGTTGCTGCAAGACCTGCACTGGTACCGCTTGTAGTACCCATAAGACCGCCATAAATCATAGCTGCCTGTGGGGATACAAGACCTACTTTTTTCGCTACAACAGGAGTGAGAAGCATTACGGCAATTGATTTAACAAGACCAACTGCTATTGAAATTGCAATAACCGGGGATGTGGGATCAAGACCAAGAGCAGCACCTGTAACAGGACCCACAACAAATGTAACGGCACCTGCTGCAATTGTTGCAACTTCTGCGGCGTCACGATATCCAAAAGCATATGATGCTAATGCACCTGCGATGAAAGCAGACAGTACACCTAATACAAGGGAAGCTACACCGATAACACCACATTTTTTGATTTCAGAAAGTTTTGCGCCATAAGCTGTTGAGATGATAGCAAAGTCTCTGAGAGAAGAACTCCCCAAAACACCAATACCTGCAAACATACCAACACTTGCAAGGCCTTTTCCACCGCCTGTATATTTGCCACCGATAAATGCGAGCACCAGACCTATGAAAATTGCAATGGCAGAAGAATGTAATTTTCCTTTGGTAAGTTTTTTGGATATGAAATCAGCGAGAAGAGATAAAATACCCACAACAAAAAATGCCATAACCAAACCGTTGTCTGTGAAAAAGTCAACGACAATTTTTCCTATTTGCTGCATGATGAATCCTCCTCTTCAAAAGTTTTGTTTGCAGTTTTCTTTGCTATAGAATTTAAAAGTATCATACATCCCAATGCAAAAAGAACAGCAAGCAGACCTGCAACGATTGCAAAAACACCACTTGAGATAGCTTTGTATACATTTTGTGATGCACTCATTGCAATGATGATAGGGATGAACATACTTTTCCAGAAGTTAAGACCATCGCTTGCAGATTCGGGTAAATATTTTGATATTTTTTTCGAGTTGGTTATAATAAGCAACAAAACCATTGCAAAACCAACGCCACCCACATCCGAATTAAGTCCTATAAGCAATCCAAGTAAGTTTCCGATAAAACCACCGATAAACATACAGGCAGCCAATAGTGCTACACCATAAATCATTATTTTTCAACCTTTCTTTTCAAATTTTTCACATTTATAATATTATAAAAATACTATATTGTCAATAATTATATAAGTTACACCCACTATATGTCTAAACATATAGACGAATTTTAAACACTATAATTTTAAAAGTAATGCATATTATGATACTATAACATTGACTGTTATGAATGAGTGTGTTACAATGCAAAAGAGGTGAACATAATGGAACTCTTGCAATTAACGTATTTTTGCAGTGCATGTGAAACTGAAAATTTTTCAAAAACAGCCAAAGCATATTCTGTACCTACATCAAATATATCGCAAAGCATTCACAGGCTTGAAGACGAGCTTGGCACTACACTTTTTGACAGAACATCAAACAGTGTGGTACTTAACGAAAAAGGGAAGCTCTTTTATGAAAATGTAAAATCCGCTTTGATTCTTATTCACGAAGCAAAATCAAAGCTTTGTGAACAAAATGAAGTGTTTGGAGAAATCAAAATTCTTGTGCAGACAAACAGATACCTCATTACGCAGACAATAGAGCAGTTTCAGGTTAAATATAATGAAGTCACTTTTTTTATCAATCATTCTGCCGATGATGTATGGGAAAAATATGACCTTATCATTTCCGACAGAATTCCGGAAAAAAAGAATCTGAAAAAGCATCTGCTTATTGTAGATAATCTTAATCTGGCGCTCAAAAAGTCACATCCCCTTGCTCAAAAAGATGTGATTACAGTTAAAAATCTTGAAAATGAAAAATTTATCACAATGAGTAACAAAAGTGGTCTGTATAAGCTCACAAATGAAATATGTAATTCCGAAGGCTTCACTCCAAATGTTGTTATTCAGAGTGATGATCCGTACTACATACGAAAATATATAGAAATGGGACTTGGCATTTCATTTGTCCCCTCCATTTCATGGAAGGATTATTTTTCTGATGATGTTGTGTTCAGAAATGTAGTAAATTACAAAAGATACACATATGTCTATGAAAACACACATAAACACATGTCAAAAGCAACGAGCTTATTTTTGCAAGAACTTCTGAGTACTGCTGCAGAATATTCGAAAAACAGTGACAATTAATCAGAAAAGGCTATGTTTTGTTTGCTTTTTTGTGTTGAATATGGTATAATAATTCATTATTGATTTTGTTTTGAGTGATTTAATGTTTTTAACAAAAATTATGGAGGCTTATCATGGAAAAACATATGGATTTTGAAAAAAGAATGTGTGAGGTACATAAACCCAACAGAGTTAATGATAAAATCAAAAGCACTTTAAGTGGCACAGAGATCACATCTGAGTGGAAAATTATTTACAAAGAAAATTCGGGTGTTGTAATTAAAAATGCTGTATATGATTTGAAAGACTATTTTAAAGTATCCATGAATCTTGATCTGGATGTCTGCTATGGCAATGAAGCGTTAGAAAAATCCATTTTCATTTTTGAAGACTCATCACTTGATGAAAGAAGCTTTTCCATATCGGTGACAGACAGAATTATCATAAAGGGTGCCGATGAAAGATATACTGCACAGGGATGTTTCAATTTTGAAGATGAACTCAATCTTAATGAGGCGCCTGTGATTGAAGAGGGCGAAATAGATAGAAAAATGCGTTTTTCATATCGCTCCATATGCTCAGGCATGGATAATTGCGCATATCCCGATCAGCATCTCAATATGATTGCCCATTCGGGTATGACAGCAATCGGATTGAAAATTAAAGATATTCTTGAAAATGAAGAGGTGCTCGCTAAAACCAGAGATGTTGTTGAGCGTGCTTCAAACTATGGCCTTGATGTATATTGTCTGCCTCCATTCAGAAATACTGTTCATCCCGATGAAGAGGGTGCTTTTGAACACTATGATAAAATGTATGGTAAGGTTTTTGAACTTTGTCCCAAGCTTAAAGGCTTTATCATTGTAGGCGAATGTTGTGAATTTCCGTCAAAAGATGAAAGAACAACCGGAAAATCGTGGCGCGAATCGCTCAATGATGAAAAATCAAGCCCCGGATGGTTCCCGTGCAGGGACTATCCTCAGTTCGTTTCCCTTTTAAGAGATGTAATCAAATCTCACTCACCCAATGCCGAACTTGTTTTCTGGACATATAACTGGGGTTATGAAGAACAGTCTCTGAGAGAAGAGCTTATGAAAAAGGTTCCCACCGATATCACAATGATGGCAACCTTTGAAATGTTCGAAAAAATCAATATCTCCCCCGAAATAGAAGAAATCACCACCGACTATACACTATGGCAGATTGGTCCCGGCAAATATTTCACATCCGAATCTAAAATAGCAAGAGACCGTGGTGTAAGATTCTATTCTATGACAAACACCGGTGGCAACACCTGGGATATAGGAGGTATTCCTTACATCCCTGCTCCTCAGAGATGGATAAAAAGATGGAATGCAGTTTGCGATGCTCAGGACAATCTCAAGCTTGACGGTGTTCGTGAGTCACACAACTATGGCTATTGGCCATCATTCCTTGCAGAAATGGCAAAATATGCCTACATGTTGCCGAGGGTTGATTTGAATGATTTACTCGAGAGAATCATAATCAGAGACTTTGGCAAAGAAAATCTTTCTGATGTTCTGAAAGCATATGAACTGTTTTCTGAGGGCATGAGCCATTGTGTATCAACCAACGAAGATCAGTTTGGCCCTGCAAGAGTAGGCCCGTCATATCCTTTATTCTATAAGGAATGGGAGCTCATTCCAAATTGCCCCGTCAGTGGCCGACAGGTTAACTATGAAGGTTACCCCATATACACATATAACCTTGACAGAACTGAAAAACTCCAGTATGAAACTGAAGAATACATAAAAATGGCAGATTTGTTCAGTAAGGGTTGCGATATCCTTTCAAATGTTATCGACAGATTGCCTGATGGTAAGAAAGATACAGCCAAACATATTCTTCAGGTTGCATCATACATGAGAAACAATGCAATTACCATCCATCATGTAAAGAGATGGCACTATCTGAAAGGTCAGCTTGGTGTGTATGTGGACGCTGTGCCCACATGGGTTGGAGGAAGAAAGAACATGGTTGATGCCAAAAAGGCTGTAAAACCTCTTGTTCCTGTTGAAAATAAAGAGCCTGTTGTTAAAGAGCTTATAGAAATTCTGAAAGCAGAAATCGAAAATGCCAAAAACACCATTCCTCTCGTTCGCGAAAATTCACGACTCGGCTATAATCAGGAATATGGTTATAGCTGTGCAGAAGAACAGCTCAAATGGAAAATTAAATGGGCTGAGAAAACACTCGAGGAAGAGCTTTTGAATCTGCTTTGATATCTTTTGAAACCCTTATTTAAATTACAAGAATTGGAGTGTCTTTATGGAACATAAGAGAAGTTCATTTACAGGAAGTATTGGCTTTGTGCTGGCTGCGGCAGGTTCTGCTGTCGGCCTTGGCAATCTTTGGCGATTTCCTTATCTTGCAGCAAAAAATGGCGGCGGTGTATTTATTCTGATATACATAATCATGGCTTTGACATTTGGCTTTGCGCTTATGACAACCGAAATTGCCATAGGAAGAAAAACATCATCAAGTCCGGTTAATGCATATGCTGCTTTGAATAGCAAATTTAAATTTTTAGGTTATATTGCATCTGTCATCCCTTTTATTATTTTCACCTACTATTGTGTTATTGGTGGATGGGTTACAAAATATATGGCCGATTTTATAATAGGTAATGGTGCAGATACTGTTGCCGATAGCTATTTCACAGGTTTTATCACTTCACAGTGGTCGCCTGTGATATGGTGTTTTGTCTTTATGTTTATAACTGCAGCTATTGTATATGCAGGAGTTGATAAAGGAATTGAAACTATTTCAAAAATTCTCATGCCTGTACTTTTTGTGCTTATAATCGGCATAGCGATTTTTACTTTGACCATAAAAGGACCCCATGCCACCTCTTTGGAAGGACTTAAAATATATTTTATACCAAACTTCGAGGGCATGACTGCGTCCAGACTTTTCGGTATAACCATTGATGCTGTGAGCCAGCTGTTTTATTCTATGAGCATTGCTATGGGTATACTCATTACATATGGTTCATATATGAAAAAGAATTCCAGCATTGTTAAATCGGTCAATCAGATAGAAATTTGTGATACGGGCGTTGCTCTCTTGGCAGGTATGATTATGGTTCCGGTTGTATATGCCTTCCAGGGCTTTGAAGGATTGGAAAAATCAGGTCCGAGTCTGCTTTTTGTATCGCTTCCTAAAATTTTCGATGCGATGGGAGCTGTTGGCACATATATCGGCGTAGCCTTTTTCATTCTTGTGGTATTTGCAGCCCTCACATCTTCTATCTCTCTTCTTGAAGCAATGGTATCGGTTGCCATGGACAAATTCTCATGGGGAAGAAAAAAAGCTGTTATAGTTTTCTTTGTACTTTCAATGGTCATTGCCACAGCAGTGTGCTTCGGATATAATGTGTTCTATTTTGAATACACTCTTCCAAATGGTGTAACAGGTCAGCTTTTAGATATTTTTGATTATATATCCAACAACATTCTGATGCCAGTAGTAGCCTTGTTGACATGCATACTTGTGGGATGGATAATCAAACCAAAATCAATAATAGATGAAGTTAAATTGAATGGTGAGAAATTCAGCAGAGAGCGTTTGTATGTAGTAATGATAAAATATGTTGCTTTGATATTTTTATTCTTTATATTCATTTCATCTTTTATTAAATTTTAATCTGCAATTATCTTTGTAGAAAAGGAGGTTTTCATATGCCCATCAAAATACCTGAGCATTTGCCTGCCAACAGCATATTAAAAGGGGAAAATATTTTCTGCATAACAGAAAAGCGAGCTTTAAAACAAGATATCCGTCCTCTTAAGATTGCTATTTTAAATATAATGCCGACTAAGATTGTGACAGAAACTCAACTTGCAAGAGTTCTGGGTAACACACCTCTTCAGGTAGAAATCGATTTTGTTCACACAGCATCATATCGTTCCAAAAATATTTCTGAAGATCATATAAGTGAGTTTTACACTGATTTTTCCAAAATTAAAAATAATAAATACGACGGTCTCATAATCACAGGAGCGCCTGTCGAACTTCTGGAATTTGACGATGTTGATTACTGGGACGAACTTAAAGAGATTATGGAATGGTCAAAGACCAATGTCACAAGCACACTTCACATCTGTTGGGCAGCAATGGCAGGCCTCTACTATCATTATGGCATTCGGAAGCATGCATTTGATGAAAAACTTTTTGGAGTGTTTAAGCATAAAATAGATCGCAAGCGTACAATGCTTGTGAGAGGCTTTGATGATGAGTTTTATGTCCCTCATTCCCGTCATTCATATGTCAGACTGGAGGACGTTCAGGAAATCCCCGAACTAAAAGTGATATCCACGTCTGATGAAGCAGGGCTTTATATCGTTGCAAGCGCCGATAAAAAGCAAATATTTGTTACAGGTCATTCGGAATACGACGCAGATACTCTTGCCAAAGAGTATTTCCGCGATCTTGATGCAGGTCTGCCTATCAATATTCCATGCAACTATTTTGCAGATGACAACCCCAAAAACTCTCCGGTTGTCAGATGGCGTTCACATGCTAACCTTCTGTTTTCAAACTGGCTCAATTATTACGTATATCAGACAACTCCTTACGACATTTCAAAAATTAAATAATAAAGCTTTAAAGACCGACAAACGTCGGTCTTTTTTCATATGTTTTAAAATATAATATTCTGAGGTGATAACTATATGCAACTTGGATATATTGTAGCAAGAGCCTACACTTCCGATGCACAGATACCCATAGCTAATGTTACTTTTACTGTCGTCACCACCGATAATGAAAGCCCTGAAATTTTGGGAATACGTATAACCGACAAAAATGGTAAAACAGAACCAATACCCATTGAAGCTCCCGACGAAATACTTTCAACTACGCCTGAAAATGAAACTCCGTATACAGTTGTAAATGTCCGTCTGGATCATCCTGAATACAAGAGCTATTATGTTGAGGGAGTTCAGATTTTTGCAGGTCAGGTATCTCTTATTAATGCGCCAATGATACCAACTGCACCTCATATACTATATAGTAAAAAATCCGATAGCTTTGATACGAATTCTCCAAATAATCTATAACAAGGAGCCTGACTAAATGCCAATTCCCCTGACCCCATATGTTCCCGATTTTATAACTGTTCACCTTGGACCTCCCGATTCTGATGCTGAAAATGTAATAGTAAGTTTTCCTGACTATATTAAAAATGTGGCATCAAGTGAAATATATCCCACGTGGTCTGAAGCTGCAATATATGCCAACATATATGCTCAGATTTCATATGCTCTCAATAGGGTATATACCGAATATTATCGCAGTAGGGGATATGACTTCAACATAACTTCTTCAACAGCTTATGACCAGAAATTTATCTACGGGAGAAATATATATGAAAACATCGACAGAATAGTAGACGATATTTTCACAAGCTACATAAGGCGTATTGGTAATGTTGAACCGCTCGCCGCAAAATATTGTAATGGAACCACGGTAACCTGTGACGGTCTTTCGCAGTGGGGCAGTGAAGAGCTTGCAAAAGATGGTTACAGTGCCATAGACATTTTGAAGTATTATTATGGCGACAATATTGAAATCGTAACTAATGCACCAATAGCCGGCATCGTATCTCTCTATCCGGGAAGACCATATCGCCTCGGCGACAGAGGTGGAAGTGTGACAATTATACAACAGAGTCTTAACGAGATATCCGGCGATTATCCTCTCATACCAAAAATAGATCCTGTCGACGGTATATTCGGAGAAGAAACAGAAAATGCAGTACGAACCTTTCAGGAGATTTTTAATCTGACACCCGATGGAGTGGTTGGCAGAGCAACATGGAATAAAATGATACTTCTATACGTGGGCATCAGACGTCTTGCGGAGCTTTCTTCCGAAGGACAGTTGTATAATAATCAGCCTCTTGATTTCCCCAACACTTATGGGATTGGCTCACGGGGTCCTGCTGTGTCGAGCTTTCAATATTTTTTGCTTATTATTTCAAATTTTGACAGTCGCATACCGTCTCCCGGTGTTACGGGGGAGTTTGATCAGAATACCGAGAGATCTGTTACAGCGTTTCAAGAAGCATATAACCTGCCTGTAACAGGAGTTTTAGACCGGGCTACGATGAGTGAAATATATGACACCTACACTGCAATAATAACTGTTGTTCTTTCAGGAGCGTTCGACAATCGTGATACTGTTTCTCCCACTCAGTATCCGGGAAATGAAATGTCGTCAGGCAACAGTGACACATAATTATGTTTTAAGGAGTGCTATTTATGACCGAACATCTTTTAAAACCCGATTCGCCAATATACAATCTTCAGGTTTTTTTGAGAGTGATTTCACAAAAACATCATGAAATTCCACTCGTACTGCCCGATGGGTATTATGGTGATGCAACAGTCAAAGCGGTAACAGCTTTTCAAAACATGCACAATTTATCGCCAACAGGTATTACTGACAATGAAACATGGGATAAAATATTGAGAGTGTATGAGTCTGTGGAAAAAGAAAACACAGCAAACACTGTCAGAATTTTCCCCGAAGAAGGATTCAATTCTGAAAGTGATAGTTTTATACCGACACTGACTGTTATACAAGCCATGCTCAGTGCACTGTCGGAAATTTTTTCAAATCTCACCGCACCCGAAATTAACGGTGTGGCCGATGAGGCAACGCATAGTGCCATAATAACCATCCAGAATATTGCAGGTCTCCGGGCGGATGGCAGCATAACAAATGAATTCTTTAATGTTCTTTCTGCTCTCTATGAGGCGTATGTTTCGACTGATAGAGTTAAAAACGGTGTGTAATATTACACTGGAGTAATAATTATATTACAAAATGCTTTCATTTCTTGAAGATATAATATGTTTGTGATAGAGTATTATTGCAATATTATGATAAGTTCGGGAAGTGAACACGATGAAGAAGCTGATGTTATCAGTCATTATTTTAATAATCAGTGCTTTGGGTTTTGTTTGCGCAGATGCATCAGAACCATTACCCATGATATTTATAGATGATGTCGCTGTAACAACAGACGACAGCTTTTTTATGAAAAACGGTACAATATATGTTGAACCATATACACTGGCCGATTTGTTTTCAGCAGAGCTTACGGTAGATACAAACTCTACTGTCTATACTTTTTCAACTAAACTTCGCAATGCCACCTACGATTCTTCCACCGGTTCACTTAATATAACAGACAAAAATTCATTTAATTATGAAGTGTATGAAAAAACATATCTTCCATACACCTTTTACGAAGGCAAGTATTTCCCGATTCGCATGATTTGCACTTCTCTCGGATTAGATGTATCATATAGTGCCGAAGACAACAGTGTGAAAATTAAAACCATAAAAGATTGTGTAGGTCTTTTCAATTCTCAGGGCACTGCCATTGCTACAAGAGGTGACAAATATGGTCTTGTCAACCGCAATGGCGATATTTTGCTCAGCTTTGCATACGATGCTATTTCAAACTATGACAATCCCGAGGTATACAAATTGAGTGCGCATCATCGTTGCGGTCTTGCCGATACACACGGAAATCTTTTGACGGAAATTGTCTACAATGATATCAGATATGAAAATCCGGGTGCAATTTATCTCCGTAAAGAAAGAAACTGGGGCATGTGCGATATCACAGGCACCATCATTATTCCTGTAATATACGAAGATGTCACATATTGCGCCAATATGATCGCCATGGTTAAGTCTGCTTCTAAATGGTATGTTCTCAATTGCAGAACAGGTCAGCTCTCACACAATCACTATGATGAGGTTTATAAATTGACTGCCGGTGTGCAGACAGACAATAAAATGATAAACGGTTATTATGTAAAGCGCGGCGAAAAATGGGGTTACATAGATAGCTTCGGCGAGATTGTAATCGACATAAAATACGAGGCTCTCGACAAGTTTGACGAAAAGGGAAGAGCCAGGTTTATACTGAATAACCGCTTTGGTGTAATAGATTGCGGAGGAAAAGTGCTGATTCCCGCTGCTTATGACTATCTCGATATGTTCGGCAATCTGTCGGTGACGGTTGCTCAGGTTGGCAATAATTACGGTATTATCAATGATAAATTTGAAGTTGTTGCACCTTTTGAATATGATTATATCTATTCGTTCAATGATCAGCCTTCAACTGTTGCCTACAAAGACAACTACTTTGGCATAATATCTGCCAACGGACATCTTGTTTCCGATTTTAAATACACTTACATGGAGAACTTTAAAGGTGGTATGGCACTTGCTTTTGACGATGCCTATGGTTATGTTGATCATAATGGCAACGAGATCATAGACACCATACACTCCGATGTAAAGCAGGGTACAGCACTTTCGGTTTTTCTTAAGCATGACAATAAGTGGGCTCTTTACTCACCGAGTGGCCAGAACCTTACAGGCTTTATATATACAAATGTCGGTTCTTTCAGCAATGGACTTTCTGCAGTATCGCAGAAAACTTTACAGGGCGAAAAATATGGCTATGTCAATGATTCGGGTGATGTGATTATACCGTGTCAATATGATTCGGCACTTGATTTCAAATATGGCAGAGCAATAGTGAAAATGGACAGATACAGCGGCATAATTGATGTTGAAGGTGAAACAATAATCCCCTTTGAATATACGGGATTCAATCCTTCATACGATTACAATATAATAGCTGCTGCAGATAATGACGGTAAATGGGGTTTGATATCGTTCAAAAACGAAAAACTCACAGAGTTTAAATATGACTTCATTTTTGAGTTTGATGACGGGGTGGCCTGCATACTGAAAGATCACAAATTTGGTGTGATAGACGTAAACGGAGTTGAGCTTGTCGAACCCAAATATAAAAATAAAGAAACAGCGCTTGGTAAGCTTTCATGAAAAAAGGGGCGTGTCTCAAACAAGTGATTTCACTTAGGTTGAGGCAACGCCCTTTTTTATTGGTTATACTCTTTGATTTTTCGTGCTATATCTCTTTTTGCAGTGCTTTCAGCTATGGCTTGCCTTTTGTCATAGCTCTTTTTACCTCTTGCAAGCCCAAGCTCGATTTTTACCTTTTGTCCTTTCAGATACACCTTGGTCGGCACAAGAGAATACCCCTTTTCCTTTAGCTTTCCGATAAGTTTTCTGATTTCAAATTTGTGCATGAGAAGTTTTCGTTCTCTGAGTGGCTCACGGTTGAAAATGTTTCCTTTTTCATATGGACTTATATGCATTCCTTTTAGCCACACTTCACCGTTGTCTACCGAAGCATATGAATCTTTCACATTTACCTGACCAAGTCTTATTGATTTGACTTCGGTACCGGAAAGCACGATGCCACATTCATATTTGTCCTCGATAAAATAGTCGTGAAATGCTTTTTTGTTTTGTGCTATTAATTTAATTGACTCGCTCAATATTGTTCACCACTTTCTATAACAAAATCTATTTCTCTGTATTTTACATCTGCTCGTTTTACTTTGATTTTTATTGCATCACCTATGGAATATATTTTTCCCGAGTGCTTGCCTGTGAGAGTAAGGGAAGACTCATTGTATTCATAATAATCATCATCGAGGTCGGTCATAGATATCAGACCTTCCACTCCAAAATCGGTTTCAGCAAATATTCCAAAAGATGTTACCGATGAAATCGTGGCATCATATACATTACCAATTCTTTCTGCCATAAATTCAGCTTTTTTCATGTCGCTTGCTTCTCTCTCGGCTTCCATTGCATTGAGTTCGGCTTTACTTGAGCTTTTGGCGCTTTTTTGCACAAATGAAGCCAGAAACTTTTTTCTGTTTTCAGAGAGTGTATATCTCAGATGCTCTTTGAGTATCCTGTGCACCACAAGATCAGGATATCTTCTGATTGGCGAAGTGAAATGACAATAATTTTCAAATCCAAGACCAAAATGACCTGAGCAGTTTTCGCTATACTTTGCTTTCATAAGAGAGCGAAGCATAACCTTGCTGATTAAGAGTTCGTTTTTATCGCCTTTTATTGCTTGAAGTAAATCGGCAAAGGCGCGAGGGTGGGGGTTATCGCTTTGCGTTCTGAGAATATGGCCAAGCCTTGAAACAAAGCGTGAAAAGTCATTTACTTTGTCCACAGTGGGTTTTTCGTGAATTCTATATATAGCCGGCAATTCACCATAAAACATCTCTCTCGCCACACACACATTTGCACAAAGCATGAATTCTTCTATAAGAGAATGAGCATTGTCAGGATATTCTTTGTATATGTCAGAAGGTTTGCCATTATCATCTAGAATAATTTTAACCTCTGGGAAGGCAAAATCAATGCTTCCGTTTTTCATACGGTTGCTTTTCAGCTTTTCTCTGAGTTCATTCATAATTTGAATAGACTCTGTAATTTCACGGTATTCTTCAGAGAGCTCAGCATCACCTTCCAAAATTCCCAAAACCTTTTTGTAGGTCATACGATATTTTGAGTTAATTACACTTTCTGTTATTTTGTAGTTCAAGATAGTGCCACCATGGTCAAACTCAATTATAACCGATACTGTCAGCCTGTCGCAATCAGGGTTCAGACTGCAAAGCCCGTTTGAGAGATGCTCTGGAAGCATGGAAACAACAAATGACGGGAGATACACGCTTGTTCCTCTTTTGCGTGCCTCGTTGTCTATGGCTGAGTTTTCGCTCACATAATATGATACATCGGCAATGTGCACACCGAGTACATAACCGGAGCTTGTTTTTTCAATTTCCACAGCATCGTCAAAGTCTTTCGCATCATCGCCATCTATTGTGAAAATGAGATGATCTCTGAAATCCTCCCTGCCGGACAGTTCTTCTTCATATACTCTGTCTCCAAAGGACAGGGCGGAGAGCAGAACTTTTTGGGGAAATTCAAGATTCAGACCGAATTCAGCCAATATGCATTCCATATCAACATTTTTTTCGTCTTCAAACCCAAGCACTTTTTCGATTATACCTTCTGCTTTTTTATCGCCTTCGGGCCATTTGGTGATTTTCACTGCAACCTTTTTCCCATTTGCATCTGGCACGCAGTGCTTTTTTGAAATGTATATATCACTTTTGAAAGTTTTAGAGTCCGGCACCACAAAAGCAAAATTGTTTTTTGCTTCATATGTGCCTGTTATAGTCTCAATACCGTGTGAAATGATTTTGATTATTTTCCCTTCGCTCGATTTTTGAGCGCTGTGACTTGTCACCGTTTTTTTTATTAAAACCACATCTTTGTCATAAGCACCACGTGTGTCGGATGGATTTATGAATATTCTTTCGTCATCGTCTGTGACAACGAATCCATAATTTTTCCCTTTGGAATAGAAAACACCTTTTAAAAGACCGGAGCCATCAAGCGATTCGTATCTGTTATTTGAGTTTCTGTATATTTTGCCTTCTGATTCAAGCTCAGACAATATGTCCATAAATTTATCTTTGTCTTCTTTTGGTACAGATAGAAGTGCAATCATATCTTTATAATTCATTGGTTTATAGTTTTTATCCTGTATAAACCTGTATATTTTTTCTTTTCTATTCATACGTCCTCACACTTATTTTTGTCTTATGAATTATATTATACCATATTTTTCTTAAAAAGATATATTTTTTTAAAAATTTTAATTAATAATTTGTTTGTTAAATAATTGACTATTGTTGACAAAACTCTTGGGTTGGTGTAAACTAAATATAGTTTTACATGACTGACGGATTTGCGGAGTACCGCAAGGGAGTGTAAAATGCTATATAAAGCCGACCGTCTGGGCAAATCAGTTAGTGCTGATTTGCCCTTTTTGTTTTTATATCAAAAAGGGCAGTATGTAAAAAGTGTAGGAGGATTAATATGATTTGCGAGTTTTGGAACGGATTTAAAAAAGGTATATGGCAAGGCGAAATCAATGTCAGAGATTTCATTCAGACAAATTATACAGAGTACACCGGCGATGACTCATTCCTTGCTAAGGCCACCGAGAGAACTTCTGACCTTATGAAAAAAGTCGATTCACTCTTGAAGCTTGAAAGACAGTTTGGTGGAGTTCTCGACATTGACACCACAACCATTTCTTCACTTACAAGCTATGCTCCGGGTTATATCGACAAAGAAAACGAGCTCATCGTTGGTCTTCAGACCAATCGTCCTCTCAAACGTGGTGTAAATCCGTTTGGCGGCATCAGAATGGCAAGGCAGGCTTGTGAAGCTTATGGATATAGCCTCAGCGACAGTGTTGAAGAGCACTTTAAATACAGAACAACTCACAACTCGGGTGTTTTCAGAGCCTACACAGACGAAATGAGAGCGGCGCGAAAATGCCATGTTATAACAGGGCTTCCCGACGCATACGGAAGAGGTCGTATTATCGGCGACTATCGACGTGTTGCGCTTTATGGCGTGGATTATCTGATTGAACAAAAGAAAAAAGATAAGCGCGAACTTGCAAAGTTTGATTTCAATACCGACCAGATCAGACTTGATGAAGAGCTTTTTCAGCAAATAGCATTTTTGGGTTACATGAAAGAAATGGCTTCAATGTATGGCTTTGACATTTCATTGCCTGCAAAAAATGCAAAAGAAGCAATACAGTGGACTTACTTTGCATATCTTGCTTCAATTAAAGAGCAAAACGGTGCCGCAATGTCACTGGGCAGAGTGAGCACATTTTTTGACATTTACATTGAAAGAGATATAAATGATGGAACACTCACAGAAGAAGGAGCACAGGAGCTTATTGACGATTTTGTTATCAAACTTCGTCTTGCAAGACATCTGAGAACTCCCGAATATAACGAACTTTTCGGCGGAGATCCTATGTGGATCACAGAAAGTGTTGGAGGCATGGGAGAAGACGGAAGATCTCTTGTTACAAAATCAAGCTTCCGTATTTTAAATACACTCTACACTCTTTGCTGTGCACCTGAGCCTAATCTCACAATTTTGTGGTCAGAAAACCTTCCGCAGAATTTCAAGAATTTTTGTGCCAAGGTTTCCATAGATACTGATTCTATACAATATGAAAACGATGATATAATGCGTCCTGTCTATGGCGATGATTATGCAATTGCATGCTGCGTGTCTGCTATGAAAATAGGTAAACAGATGCAGTTTTTCGGTGCTCGCTGCAATCTTGCGAAGCTGATGCTTATTGCAATAAACGGTGGCTACGATACAACAAGTGACATGCACATTGGTCCTCAGATGGAAGTGCTGGATGATTTGTCATATGACTCTGTTATGAGGAGATATAACATATACATCGACTGGCTATCAAATCTTTATGTCAACACAATGAATGTCATTCACTATATGCATGATAAATATGCCTATGAAAAAACTCAAATGGCATTACACGACACAGATGTTCATCGGTTTATGGCTTTTGGCGTGGCCGGTCTTTCGGTTGTTGCCGATTCACTTAGTGCATTTAAGTTTGCAAATGTTCTTGCGAAGAAAAATGAAAACGGATATATTGTCGATTTTGAAACAGTGGGAGACTTTCCCAAGTTTGGAAATGATGACGACAGGGTAGATCTGATTGCAAAAGATATCACGCACAAATTTATAACTCAGCTCAGAAAAACACCTACATACAGAAACGCAGAGCACACACTCTCTGTGCTCACAATTACGTCAAATGTAATGTATGGCAAAAACACCGGTGCCACACCTTGTGGCAGAAAATCGGGCGAGCCTTTTGCTCCCGGTGCAAATCCCATGCACAACCGTGAAGAAAACGGCGCGCTTGCATCTTTAAACTCTGTTGCAAAGCTCAGCTATGATGATTGTCGCGACGGTATTTCCAATACTTTTTCAATCTGTCCCGAAGCTCTCGGCAGAGAAAAAGATGACAGAGTAGACAATCTTGTGTCGATTCTTGATGGTTATTTTAAAAAGAAAGCACATCATATCAATGTCAATGTTATGAACCGGGACACTCTCGTCAAAGCCTATGAAAACCCCGAAAATTATCCCAATCTCACAATTCGTGTTTCAGGCTATGCCGTTAACTTTGCAAGGCTTTCGAGGCAGCAACAGCGCGAGGTAATAAGTCGTACTTTCCATGAGGTTATGTAACAATGAATGGATATGTTAATTCTATTCAGTCTTTGGGCACTGTGGATGGCCCGGGAGTGCGTTTTGTTGTATTTTTTCAGGGATGCAACCTCAGGTGTGGTTGTTGTCACAATCCCGACACTTGGGAAGTGAGTACCGGAAAAATATACTCGCACACAGAGATAGCAGAGATGGCAGAAAGATACAGAGAGTATTACAAAGACAATGGTGGTATAACCCTTTCGGGCGGAGAACCTCTGCTTCAGGCAAGATTTGCAGGTGAGATTTTTAAAACTTGCAAAACCAGAGGGATTAACACGTGCCTTGATACGTCGGGAAGTATATTAAGTGAAGAGGTTAAAGTTCTTCTTGATTACACGGACAGAGTTCTTCTTGATATCAAATATACAAAAGATGAGTTATATAAAAAATATGTGGGATGTTCACTTGATGCACCCCTAATGTTTTTGGATTATTTGAATAAAAGTAATATTCCTACCACTCTGAGGCAGGTTATCATCCCATCTATCAATGATGACAAGGAAAGTGTCAAAGAGCTTGTATCAATAGCTGAAAATCACATTTGCGTTGATAAAATTGAAATTCTGCCATTTAAAAAAATATGTAAAGTAAAATATGACAATTTAAATCTCCGGTTTAAATTTGAGCATTTACCCGAATGTCCGAAAGATGATATAGAAAAACTTGAAAGAATTATTGGAAAAGATTTTTAAAAATTAACTGAAAACATATTGAAATTTTCATAATTGTGCTGTATAATGAATAATTGATATGAAAAAAATTCATATCGTAAAATTTATTCATTAAATTTTATTAAAAAGGAGTATGATTATGAAGAAGTTATTGGCAGTAATTCTAACTTTAACAATGGTTTTGGCTTTTTGTGCATGTGGTGACACACAAAGCACAAAAATGACAATGGGCACCGGAGGAACAGCAGGTACATATTATGGATACGGTGGTGTTTTGGGTCAGTATATCAAAAACAATGCCGGTATTAATGTGACAGTTGTTTCCACCGACGGTTCCAAAGCAAACATTCAGGGTATCGCTGCAGGCAATTATCAGCTCGGCACAGTTCAGTCCGATGTAATGGCATATGCATGGGAAGGTACACGCTCTTTTGAAGCCGAAGGAAAAATAGGTTCTTTCCGTACAGTTGCTGGTCTTTATGCTGAAGCGGTTCAGCTTCTTACAATGGATCCTGAAATCAAATCTGTTGCAGACCTTAAGGGCAAATCTGTTTCCATAGGTGCTCCCGGTTCCGGTGTATATTTTAATGCAATCGATGTTTTGACAGCAGCTGGTCTTAAGGAAACTGACATTAAAGCTCAGTATCAGTCATTTGCAGACAGCGCCGATGCTCTTAAAGACGGTAAGATAGATGCTGCATTTATCGTTGCCGGACCTCCAACTCCTGCTATCACAGAGCTTTGTACTACAAATGATGCATATCTCGTTCCTATTGATGGCGAGATTGCCGATAAGCTTATGGCTGATTGTCCTTTCTATACACTTCATACCATTCCGGCAGGCACATACAATGGTCAGGAAACTGATGTTACAACTGTAACAGTTAAAGCTACTCTCATTGTGAGCGAGTCTGCTACTGAAGATGATGTATATAAATTGACAAAAGCAATCTTTGATAGTATTGATGCAATAGCAGCAGAAAATGCAAAGGGTGCTGAACTAAGCATTGAAAATGCTACTGAAGGACTCACCGTTCCCTTCCACAAAGGCGCTGCAAAATATTTCTCTGAGAAAGGTGTTACAGTAGCAGTCGACTAAATTTTATGTCAACATTTTGGCTGCGGCGCTGATTCGCCGCAGCCTTTTAATATTACAAGCGGTTTGGAGGATGAAATTTAATGTTTTTCAGGAAAAAAGCTACTGTTCCTGCCGAAGCTATGGATTTGGAAGCGGTCATGCAAAAATTTGACCGCGAATCAAACAAGAGAGTTTGGTCAGGTAAACCGAAATTTGCAGTAGACTGTGTTCTTGTTGCTTTTTCACTTTTTTGTATGTATGTAACGCTTTTTGCTAGCTGGCTTGAAGAACTCAGATTAACAACATTTGTTGCATTTATTGTATTTATAGGATATCTTACATATCCCGTAAAAAAAGGTAAGCAAAAAAACAACTACATGCCCTGGTATGATGTTATACTTATGCTTTTGGGTACAGCTGCGTTTTTATATTTTTCATTCAATGCAATAGATATCATTCAGCAGGGAAGTGTTTTAGATTGGTATCAGATTGCTATTGGTGTTATAGGTATTATCGCTTTGATCGAACTTTGCCGTCGAAGTGTTGGTATGCCTATTGTAATTGTTGCTCTGTGTTTTATTATATATGCTTTTGTATGGGGACTTCCGAACCCTAAATTTTTGGGCAAACTTAATTATTTGGTGCACAATCTTTTCTACTCTAAAGAAGGTATTCTTTCCACTCCTGTCAATGTTTGCTCCAAATTTATTGTTGTGTTTATAATTTTCGGTGCATTTTTGGAACGCACCGGCATTGCCGACTTTTTCATCAATATTTCAAATGCGGTGGTTGGTGGTTTTTCCGGTGGCCCTGCAAAGGTGGCAGTTGTTGCAAGTGCGCTTGAGGGAATGGTTTCCGGTTCATCAGTTGCCAACACTGTTGGCTCCGGCTCTGTGACAATTCCCCTTATGAAAAAAACAGGATACAGTCCCGAATTTGCAGCAGCTGCAGAAGCTTCTGCTTCAACCGGTGGTCAGATTATGCCCCCCATAATGGGTGCCGCAGCGTTTTTAATGGCCGATTATCTTGGAGTGCCATACAGTAATATTATTGTAAAAGCAATACTTCCCGCTGTTCTCTATTTTGCAGGCGTATTTATTGCAGTCCATCTCGAAGCAAAGAAAAAAGGTCTTCGTGGTCTTACAAGGGAAGAACTCCCAAGGTTTTTACCTCTGGTTAAAAAGTCTTATTTACTCTTCCCATTGATACTTCTTATATATCTTGTTGGCACAAGCACTAAGTCTATACAATATGCTGCGGCAATTGCGATTATTGCCGCAATAGTTGTGAGTCTTTTCAATAAAGGTAACCGTATCACTCCTAAGGGTGTATGGCAAGCTTTAGCTGCCGGTGGACAGGGTATGATTACTGTGGCCGCTGCTTGTGGTGTTGCGGGAATAATTGCAGGCACCATAACAATGACAGGTCTTGCCAACACTATGATTAATGGCATAGTTGCACTTGCAGGCAATCAGGTCATTATTGCTTTGTTTTTAACAATGCTTTGTTGTATCGTTCTTGGTATGGGCGTTCCTACAACTGCTAACTATTGTATTATGGCAGCAACTTGTGCGCCTATTCTTGTGAGAATGGGTGTACCCGATATAGCTGCACATTTCTTCGTGTTCTATTTTGGCATTGTTGCCGACCTCACTCCACCGGTTGCTCTTGCTGCTTATGCAGGTGCGGCAATTGCTCAGGCGAATCCCATGAAAACTGCTATAACAGCAACAAAACTTGCCATTGGTGCATTCATAGTTCCATATATATTTGCGCTTAGTCCTGAGATGCTTTTTATAGATACAACTCCATTAGAAGTTATTCAAATCAGTATAACGGCGATTATTGGTATATTTGCTGTATCTTCAGCGCTACAAGGCTATTTATTGAATAACATGCCTTGGTATCAAAGAATATTATCTGTTGTCGGTGGTTTACTTCTAATTTATCCGGGTCTTAAAACAGATATTATCGGACTTGCAATTATAGCATTTGTTATCATTCTTCAATTAGCATCTAAAAAAAGAATTCGAGCATTACAATAAAATTTATACAGGAGGCATGTACAATGACTTTTTCACCTGCAGATATTCTTATTCCAAAATCAGAAGATAAAACAGCATGGAGTGTTGTTGCCTGTGACCAATATACATCAGAGGGCGCATATTGGAAAGAGGTAGAGGAGATCACAAAAAACAAAACATCTTCTTTTCATCTGATTCTGCCTGAAATTTATCTTGAAGATGATGATGTGGAAAAAAGAATAGTGCAAATTAATGAAAACATGAAAAACTATTGCAGAGATGATATTTTCAAAGCATATCCTTCTTCATATCTGTACATTGAAAGAACTCAGCGTAACGGTAAAGTGAGAAGGGGTATAATAGGAGCTGTGGACCTCGAAGATTACGAATATACAAAAGGCTCTAAATCTCGCATCAGAGCAACGGAAGGCACTGTTACAGAGCGCATACCTCCAAGACTCAAAGTTCGAATCGAAGCCTGTCTTGAAATGCCTCATGTTATGCTCCTCATTGACGACAGAAAAAAAGCTGTCATAGAGCATATTGCTACTCAAAAAGATAAATTTGAAAAGGTATATGATTTTGATTTAATGATGGATTCAGGACACCTTACAGGCTGGCTTATAAACAAGGAAATGAGCGAGTATCTCCAGGATGAACTTGAAAAGCTTTCCGATGTTTCGTTGTTTAACGAAAAATATGGTGTTAACGAAACGGAGCCTTTGGTTTTTGCAGTTGGTGATGGCAATCATTCTCTTGCCACTGCAAAGGAATATTACAATCAGATGAAATTGAAAGGCTCAGATAACTTAGACCTCGCAAGATATGCTCTTGTTGAGCTTGTCAACCTTCACGATGACTCTTTAGTGTTTGAGGCAATTCACAGAGTGGTTTTTGATGTCGATGTTGACAAATTTAAAAAAGAGCTCAAGTCACTCTGCACTGAAGGAAAGTCAGAGGGTGCTCAGAGCTTTACCTTTGTAAGCAAAAGCGGCAAAGAAAATCTTACCTTTGCATCACCATCTGCCAATCTTACCGTTGGCACGCTGCAAAACTTTATTGATGCCTACTTAGCTGAAAATGGCGGCAGGGTAGACTATATTCATGGTGATGATGTTGTTGAGTCTTTGGCATCGACAGATTCATCATGTGGAATTTTGCTTGATGCGATGGATAAAAACGACCTTTATAAAACAGTAATATTAGATGGTGCACTTCCCCGAAAGACATTTTCGATGGGTGATGCATGTGACAAGAGGTTCTATACAGAAGCCCGCATCATAAATAATAACTATTAAAAAAATCTGACATAGCTATCTGGCTATGTCAGATTTTTGTTATGCAAAGATTATGTCTGTTCCTGAAGAGGTGAACTTTGTGAGCATTTCGCTGCTAACACCTTTGCTTGTTACAATGTAGTCAGCAACATTGTGATCGGAAATTTTTGCAAACGCCGCCCGGTCAAATTTTGAAAAGTCAGCGGCTACAATGCATTTTTCAGATTGCGCAATCATTGTTCTGTCGATTTCTGCTTCTTTGTCATAATAGGTTGAAAATCCTTTCAGACTGTCAATACCATCTACCGAAAGTATCAGTTTGTCGGCATGGTAGTTTTTAAGTTGTGCTACTGCATCGGTACCGAAGGTGAATTGATATTTGGTATTAACTGATCCGCCCACCAATATGACATTAAAGTTCGGATTGTCTGAAGCTTCCAGAGCAATGGAAATAGAATTTGTAACAATGTTCAGATTATATCCTGCAGGGAGTGATCTGAACACAAGCAGGGTGGTTGTGCCGGAGTTGAGCATTATAGTGTCGTTTTGTTCTATCATTGAAGCAATTTTTTTTGCGATGGCGCTCTTTTCGTTCTGGTTTGTCTCCAGTCGCTGACTGAAGTTCATGCTGTAATATGGCTTATACGAGCTGAGTGCACCACCGTGTACTCTCGACAAAAGCCCCATGTTTTCCATGTCGGCAAGATAGCTTCTGATTGTAACCTCAGATGTGCCGAGAATTTTGCTGAGCTCTGTCACTTTAACAGTACCGTTTTTTTCGAGTATTTCAAGTATCTTTTGTTTTCTTTCGTTTAGTGCCATTATTTCTGTACCTTCTTTCGAATATAAGTAAATTCTATCACATATAAACATTCAAGTCAAGATTTCCTTACTGATGTCATTTTCATTTTGTTTTCGAAACGAAAAAAACAAAAAGAAAAACGAAAAGTCATTGACTTTAAATGGCATATGTTGTATCATATAGTATGTAATTCCGATATGAA
The DNA here is from genome assembly GCA_045586905.1 of Clostridia bacterium. Classification (GTDB taxonomy): domain Bacteria; phylum Bacillota; class Clostridia; order UMGS1810; family UMGS1810; genus RGIG1828. Next base: position 2,813 of record JAZNBF010000076.1, on the reverse strand, counting down.
AAATGGTGGTGTAATTAATGAATTTTCTTGGAGTTGACTATGGTACTACCTCTGTAAAAGCAGTTCTTTTCGATGATAAGTTAAACACTTTGTCATCTGTCACAGAGGACTATACTCTCAAAACCAAAGGCAATATAGTTGAGTTTGAGTCTGAAAAATACTGGGATATTTTTAAAACAGTTCTGCAAAAAGCAAAAGAGGTTTCTTCTGTCGATGCACTTGCAATAGATACCCAGTGTGAAACTCTCATTCTTACCGACGAAAACGGTAATCCTGTTCGTGATGCAATAGTGTGGCTTGACAATCGTGCCACACTTGAAGCAGAAGAAATAGAAAAGCATTTTGGCAGAAAAAAAGTATATGAAATTACAGGTCAGCCCGAAGTTACTGCAACCTGGCCTGCGTGTAAGCTCTTGTGGGTAAAGAGAAATGAACCTGAAATATGGGCAAAAACAAAGAAAATCTTTTTGCTCGAAGACTATATCCTCTATAAACTCACCGGCAAATTTGTAACCGAAAAAACTCTCCAGTCCTCAAGTCTGTATTTTGATATTAACAAAGGAGCCTGGTGGGATGAAATTTTAGATTTTATCGGTGTTGACAAATCGGCACTGCCTGAGCTTTTAGACAGTGGTGTGTATGTTGGCGATTATGAAGGTGTTAAGGTAATAACCTCAGCTATGGATCAGGTGGCAGGTGCTATTGGTGCAGGAGCAATAGAGAAAGGTATCATCAGCGAAATGACGGGCACTACCATGGCAATATTTGTGCCAACCGACGAGGTTCCCTCTTTCAATCCCGACAGCATTGTTCCTTGTCACTATAATTACGACAATTCCTATTGCCTGCTTTCGTGGAGCTCCACAGCAGGAATGGCTCTCAAATGGTTCAGAGATGCATTCATGAAGGATAAATCTTTTGAAGAGCTGAGCACTATTGCAGAAGGCATTGCTCCCGGCTCCGACGGAGTAGTATTTTTGCCTTATCTTTGCGGCTCTACAATGCCAAAATATAACCCCGATGCAAGAGGTAGCTTTACGGGCATTACTCCTGAACATAATGTTGGTCATTTTATTCGCAGCATTATGGAATCGATAGCTTGCATCTTAAAGAGTAATCTTGACTATCTTAGCGTTCCTGTCAGCGAAATAAGAGCAATGGGTGGGGGAGCAAACAGTCCCGTATGGTGCTCTATGAAGGCTGATATCACAGGTAAAACTCTTGTTACACTCAAAAGCAAAGAAACTGCATGCCTTGGCTCCGCAATTCTGGCAGGCGTAGGCGCAGGATTTTTTGCATCGGTTAAAGAAGCAGCCAAATTAATTGAGACCGATAAGGTTTACAGTCCTACCGGTACTGATATGAGCATGGTATATGAACAATTCTGCAAAATAGATAATATTTTAAATCCAGGGAGGAACTAAAAATGGTAAAAGCGGCATTTGTCGGATTTGGTGAAGTCAACACACCAAGCGAAATTATTTTAAAAAAATGCTCTGATGCTGAAAAAGCACTCAAAGCTGAGGGTATGGACCTTATAAGTGTATATCCTGTAACAGATGATTACGAAGAAAAAGACATCAAAAAATGTATCGATGCTCTTTCGGGTAAAGATTTTGATGTGCTTGTTGTATGCATAGCAGGTTGGATTCCAACTCATGCTGTGGTGAAGATTACCGAACATTTCCGTCACAAACCAATGGTACTTTGGGGACTTTGCGGCTGGATTGAAGGCGACAGACTTGTTACAACTGCTGATCAGGCAGGTACAACAGCTATCCGCAAAACCTTCTATGACCTTGGCTATACATTTAAATATGTGTATGATATCATAGGCAAACCTTCAAAAACAAAGGCTGTATATAACTATGCAAAAGCAGCTCAGGCTGCAGCTAAACTTCGTCATGCACGCAGCGGCATGGCGGGCTATCGCGACATGAACCTTTACGGTACTCAGGCTGATGGTCCTTCTCTTAAGAGAGAAATTGGTCCTGAAATCGAAACCTTCGAAATGCTTGAAATAGAGCAGCGTTATCAGGCTCTTTCAGATGCCGAAATTCAGGCTGTGATTGATGAGAAAATGTCAAAATGGAACTTCCTCAAACCTGCCAATCCCGAAAGCCTCAAAAAGGCAGCAGGCTACTATCTCGCAACAAAAGCTATTTGTGACGAAAGAGGATATGATGCTATATCATTAAAAGATGTTGACGGTATGAAAAAGCTCCTCGGCTTCCCTCCCGCACCCATCTTTATGCTTCTTTCAGATGAAGCGAAGCTTTGCACCATCCCCGAAAACGACTCTCTCGGCAATGTGACTCAGCTCATGATTAAATATCTCACTGGTCAGTGTGCTTGCTACCTTGAATTCTATGAATTCTTCACAGACAGCGTTCTTGCAGGTGTTCCCGACTATGTTCCCGCCGAGGTTGTTGATGGAGATGTAACCGTGATGCCTGCGGCATTTGGCGAACTTTCCGAAGGTATACTCAATGTCAGCAAGGTTAAAACAGGCGAGCTCACAATGTGTCGTCTTACATATGACGATGGTGTGTATTACATGCACATGGTTAAAGGCATGGGTAAAACTCCTCCGAAGTGGGAAGAAGCAGGCTGGACTCAGCCCGCACCTCAGCTCCCCGGCCTTGAAATAGAACTCGACGATGTTGAGAGATTTGCACAGAATGTTATGTGTCAGCACTATATTATTTCTTATGGTGACAACACAGAACTCATCGAAAATCTTTGCGATATTCTTGGTATTGAAATAATTAGATAATCAAAGAGCGACTCCCCGAAACAAACAGGGGAGTCGC
>JAZNBF010000075.1:0-27637 GCA_045586905.1 Clostridia bacterium | reverse complement strand
ATCGATGGATTTTCTTCCCATGATTATATCATAGAAAAGTACATCCATGGGTGCCTGACAAAGTTCTGCGATGTCTGCCATTGCAGATTTTTCATCAGATGTGTAGTTGAGTGTGGGAAGGGCATGTTCTATGGCACCTTCTACAGCAAGGTTCCATGTTTTAACAGCATCTTTCTGATACTGTTCCTGATAGTAGTTGAGAACATAGTCATTGTGCTGGTTGAAGCCGGGGTGGTTTGCAGGAAGACCATAGTGATACATAGCCTGGTTCATAGCAGCGAAGCCGTTTTCTTCATAGTTGATAACTTTGTCGGTGTATACAAAGTGTTTTTCACCGTCGATTTCTTCAACTGTGTAGGTGTCGCCTTCTTTACCGAAGAGCTGTGTGGGGATGCCTTCTTCACTGTAGATCCAGTCTGCCCATGCAACTGCTGCAGGAACATTACCGCACTGAGTGGTTATGCCGATTGCAACTGTGGTAGCATCACTGCACATCTGCTGGAATTCAGCAACATCGCCTTTTTTAGCTACAGGATAAGGACAAGCTACGAGCTCATAGGAAGGATTAACCTTCTTGAGAGCAGGGCCATATTTACCAAGACCTGAGCCAATGAAGCCCCATGATGCAATAGATATACCGTTTACAAGGTTGGATTCAACCTTGGTGCCATCGTTTGTGATGATACCGGGATCTATGTAGCCTTTGGAGAACCAGTCTGCCATCTGAGCGATGTATTCTTTGAAGCCTTTCTGTGTGGGAGCAAATACAACCTTGTCGCCTTCGAGATAGAAGCCTTTACCTACATCAAATGCAGTGTTGAAGCTGTGCTGATCGGAGAATTTATAGGAAAGAAGTGAGTCTGTACCAGTGATAGGATACTGGAAGCCTTCTTCTTTGGCTTTTGCAAGATATGCAGACCAGTCATCGATTGTTTCAGGAACATCCATGCCCCATTTATCGAGGAGGTCACCTCTGCAGTAGAGACCGCAGAAGCCTTCGTTGTCACCAAGGTTGAGTACGTTGAAGCCATAGTACTGACCCGATTCTGTTGTACCTGCAAGATAGGTTGAATAATCTCTCTTTTTAGCTTCTTCACCTTCCATGAAGTTGTAGAAGTTAGGAGCGAATTCTTCGATGTAGTCGTTGAGAGCAACGAGAATGCCATCTTCGATAGCAGCTTCAGGACCGCCTGAATAGGTAGCCCAAGTTGTTTCGATCATATCAGGGAGTTCGCCTGATGCAATCATGGTAATGAAAGCTTCAGAGCCTGTGGAACCCTGAATGGGGTGGATAAAGTCGATGTGAACACCGGTCTTTTCTTCCATTACCTGGTAGAAAAGCATTTCATTGTAGTTTTCCAAAGTTGCTCTGGAAGCACTGTCCATGTTACACCAATAGGTAAAGCTTTTACCATCGGTGGTAGCAACATACTCGTCGCCATCGCCGCCACAAGCTGCAAAAGCTGTGCAGAGAAGAGCAACACAAGCGAAAAGTGCAATGATTCTTGTGAGTTTTTTCATTTTCTTACCTCCATAATTGTTATTTATAACAAGTGAAAATGCAACGGAAGCGCTTCATTTTCACCAAGTTATCGAAAAAATATCAGCCTTTGATAGCACCAACCATAACCCCTTTTACAAAGTATTTCTGGATGAAGGGATATATCAGAAGGATGGGGACAGTTGCAACGAGAATGGTTGCAAACTTGATGTTTTCAGCAGTAGCATAGTTGTCGGCACCTGATTGCTCGTTGAGCTGAGACTCAATGAGAATAGAACGGAGTGCAAGCTGGAGCGGGATCTTATCGGCGTCGGTGATGTAGAGAAGAGCATTGAACCATGAGTTCCAGTGACCAACACCGTAGAAAAGAACCATAACTGCCATAACTGCTTTTGAAAGTGGAACGATGATGTGCCAGAGGACATGCATATCGTTACCGCCGTCAACCTTAACGGATTCTTCAAGGCTTCGTGGAATACCATTGAAGTTGGAACGCATTACGATGGTGTTGTATACAGAAATAGCACCGGGGATGATGAGAACAAGAAGGCTGTTACGAAGACCGAGCACTCTTGTGTAGATCATATATGTAGGAATCATACCGCCGTGGAAATACATAGTGATGAGAAGCATCCAGGTCATAAAGTTTTTGAGACGGAAATCATTTCTTGTGAGAAGAAAGGCTGTTATAGTGGTAGCAACAAGGTTGAGTGTGGTTGCAACTACAACAACAAAAATAGTAACTTTGTAACCGTTTATGATGAGGGGGTTTCTCAAAACGTGCTTGTATGGCTCAATGGAGAAGCCCTTAGGCCAGAGCATGAGCGTACCGGTGTTACCAACGATGTCTCTTGAAAGAGAACATGTGATACAATACCAGAACGGGTAGAGACAAATGAAGATCATAAAGATCATGAAAAATACATTGAACACATTGAAGATTTTTTCTCCAATGCTGGGTTTCATTACCATCATTGTGTGTTATCCTCCTTTTGATTAGAACAAGCCACTGTCGGTGACTTTTTTGGAAACGAAGTTAGACAAGAAAAGGAAAGCTATGTTGACTAAAGAGGTAAAGAGGCCAACAGCGGATGCGAAGGACATATCGTTACCTTCACCGATACCTCTTTCATACACATATACCGAAATTACTCGGGAGATGGAACGGGTGTATGAGTTCTGAAGAAGAAGAATCTTTTCATAGCCTACGCTAAGAACTGAGCCTAATCTCATGATAAAGAGAACAACGATTGTGGAAAGAATACCGGGGAGTGTGATGTGGATGGTTTGTTTCCATTTGCCGGCACCATCGATAACAGCAGCTTCGTAAAGTTCCTGATCGATAGAGGAAAGAGCTGATATGTAAATAATGGAGCCCCAGCCAAGACCTTGCCAGATACCGGAACCAATGTAGATGGTACGGAATGCACCGGGTTCGAGGAGGTAGTTGGTCTTTTCTCCTGTGAAGATGGAGAGGAAGGCTGTGATGATACCATCCTGATCGAGGAAGCGTATGATCATAGAGCAGATAACAACTGTTGAAATAAAGTGGGGAAGATAGGTTATCGTCTGAATGATACGTTTGAAGCCGGTGTTTTTAATCTCATTGAGCATGAGCGCAAAGATGATTGGTGCAGGGAAGTGGAAAACAATGTCGTAAAAGCTGATGAGGACAGTGTTTTTAATGATAGGCCAGAAAAGCGGACTCGAGAAAAACTTGAGGAAGTGCTTAAAGCCTACGAATTTACTTCCCATAACGCCGAGAGCCGGTTTGAAATCCTGAAATGCAATTACAAGACCAAACATTGGCAAATAGCAAAAAAGGAAGAAGTAGACAATAACGGGGATTGCCATGAGGTAGAGAATGAAGTCACGCTTGATTTCACTACCCAAACTGAGTTTCTTTTTGTTGGGGTTGATAACTTTTTCTTTCACTATAACGCCTCCATAAAGTAGTAATGTTTGTAACATATATCCAAAAGTAAGAAATATATTACTTTTTGTGACATTTTTCGCATTGAATTAACAAAAGCATAACATCACAATTAAATATGTTAATATTATATATGAATAATTTACAAAAAACCATAGACAAAACGATATTTGTGTGGTATAATATGATACAAACAACAAACAAGTCAGGGGTAAATGAATATGCAAATGGCACAAAACATCAATTATGACCTTGTTGCTTCGGGCAATTTTAACATTGACAACATATCGGTGAATCATCAGAGTATAACTCCGCCAAACACCTACATACGATATGCAAACGAACACCGACACGACAGGCTGGTGTTTATAGTGACGGGAAAATGCAGGTTTGACATATTTAACGGAAAGCCTGTGAGTGCAAGCGAGGGGGATGTGGTGTATATACCATATAACATCGCCTACCGTGGTGAATGGTCGGGAGCAGGAAAAGGCGAGATATATTCGATAAACTATGTGATGAGTGATGCAGACGCAAGGCAGATAACAATAAGCAATGAAATACAAAAATTTTCCCAATGCGACTCGGGACTTACAAAGGGCATATTTAAAGAGATGAGAAAAGTTTTTATTGACGAAGTCTACGGATATGAGCTTAAATGTAAATATACACTGTACAGGCTGTTGCACACCATTGTGTGTGCGCAGAATATCAAAAAGCAGGGAAAGATAGAAAAAGCAATAAGGTACATATATGCAAACTATGCAGAAGAAACCACGGTGGCAGATTTGGCAAAAATGTGTAACCTTGGCGAGTGCATGTTCAGAAGAGCCTTTAAAGCTGAAACGGGCATCTCCCCCCTCCGATTCAGAAACAATCTCAGAATCAAGAAAGCATATGACATGCTTGTGACAGAAAAATGCACTGTTGCAAAGGCAATGGAAGCGACAGGGTTTTATGATGCATCGTATTTTAACAAAACATTTAAATCGCTCATTGGCCGAAGTCCATCGGAAATCAAAAAACAGCTTTAGAGCGAACGAAAAACAGGATGTGAAAATCGCAATGATTTTTACATCCTGTTTTATTTTATTTATTCATTCCATTTAAAGCTGCCCGACAAAAGAGTTACCCTTTGGGCATCTACTGTGAGAAGTCCGCCGTCGGTGTGAGCTGTTTTCTCGGTGCCATCGGGAAATTCGACCTTACATTCACAAGTCTGGACAGAGGTTACAAAAGGGATGTGGCCTGCCATAACTGCAAGATCGCCATTTGCACCACGGAGTGACAAAAACACAGCTTCGCCCTCAAAAATGGTGCCATCGGGCGAGGATATTACGAGGTTATAGGTGTTCATTGAGACACCTTCTTCGCCTTGGCTACTGCTTCATCGATGGTGCCGACAAAGAGAAATGCCGACTCGGGAAGGTCATCGTGTTTGCCTTCGATGATTTCTTTAAAACCTCTGATGGTTTCTGAAAGAGGAACGTAGGTGCCCTCTATGCCGGTGAATTTTTCGGAAACAAAGAAAGGCTGAGAAAGGAATCGCTGAATCTTTCTGGCGCGCTGAACAAGGAGTTTGTCGTCGTCGGAAAGTTCGTCCATACCCATTATGGCGATGATATCCATGAGTTCCTGATAGCGCTGAAGGATTCTCTGAACCTCACGGGCAACGGTGTAGTGTTCCTGACCTAAAACATCGGGCGAGAGAATACGACTTGTGGATTCGAGAGGATCTACTGCCGGGTATATGCCCTGAGATGCGATGCTACGGGAAAGAACCGTGGTGGCATCGAGGTGGGCAAAGGTTGTGGCAGGTGCCGGGTCGGTGAGGTCATCGGCAGGTACATATACTGCCTGAATGGATGTGATTGAGCCTTTTTTGGTGGAGGTGATGCGCTCCTGAAGTGTGCCCATTTCATTGGCAAGTGTGGGCTGATAGCCAACTGCAGAAGGCATACGACCAAGAAGTGCCGAAACCTCGGAGCCTGCCTGAGTGAAACGGAAAATGTTGTCTACAAAAAGGAGCACATCCTGATTTTCTTCATCTCTGAAATATTCTGCCATGGTGAGACCTGAGAGAGCAACTCTCATTCTTGCTCCGGGGGGCTCGTTCATCTGACCGTAGACAAGGGTGGTGTTTGCTAAAACGCCCGATTCGGTCATTTCGTTATAGAGATCATTGCCTTCACGGGTTCTCTCCCCTACTCCTGTGAATACGGAGAGCCCACCGTGTTGTTTGGCGATGTTGTTGATAAGCTCCATGATGATAACTGTTTTGCCAACACCTGCGCCACCGAAGAGGCCTATTTTACCACCTTTTGAATAGGGACAGATAAGGTCAATAACCTTGATGCCTGTTTCAAAGATTTCGGTGGATGTGGCAAGTTCGGAATATTCGGGAGCACTGCGATGGATATCCCAGCGTTTTTCGGTGTCGGGACTGGGTTTGTTGTCGACAGCTTCACCGAGGACATTGAATATTCTGCCGAGGGTTTCTCTGCCGACGGGAACACTTATGGCAGAGCCTGTATCGGTAACCTCGGTGCCCCTTTTGAGACCGTCGGTGGATGCCATGGCAATGCAGCGAACGATGCTGTCGCCGATGTGCTGAGCAACCTCAACGGTGAGGGTTTTGTCACCATTTGGCATGGTGAGGGCATTGTATATGGCAGGAAGACTGCCCTGTTCAAAGCGAACGTCTACAACAGGTCCCATGACCTGAGAGACGATGCCTTTTGATTTTTCTGACATTTTGGTACCTCCTGTTCTTTATGCATCGCTTCCGGCAACTATCTCGGTTATTTCCTGAGTGATAGCACCCTGACGAGCACGGTTGTAGCTGAGATGCAAATCGTCGAGCATTGCCTGAGCATTTTTGCCTGCAGAATCCATGGCAACACGACGCGCAGCGACCTCGGATGCAAAGCTTTCGCGCACTGCTGCGACAAGTGTTGCAGCAATGTATTCGAAAATCACGGAATTGAGTATGGTCACCTCATCGGGTTCGAAGAGTGCGCTATGGGTTGAATTGCCATCAGTTTTTTCGAGAGGAAGAATCCATTTCACCTGAGGCTGTTGGGACATTATGGACACATATTTTGTGCATATTATTCCAAGCTTTGTGAATTCACCGTCTGTAAAGCGTTTGCAAAGGTCTTTTGAAAGAGAGATTGCATCGTCATAGCTGAAGGTTTCGGCAAGCATCTGACTGCCTCCATAGCGCTCACATGAGCGTTTGCCTATGGGGATGACGAGAGTGGGATTGAACTCTGATGCAAGACGGAAAACATTGGCATTGTAGCCACCTGCAAGGCCTCTGTCACCTGCTATGATAACAAGGCAGATTTTTTCATCGTCACTCTTTTTCATATAGGGACTTTTGGCACATTCAGCATTTGAAGTAAGTGATGATATGACATCGGAAAAGGCTTTGGAATATTCTTTTGATTTGGCCATGAGAGAGGTGGCGCGTCTTATTTTTGACGAGGCAACAAGTCCCATAGCTTTGGTAAGATGCAAGGTGGAATCGACACTTTTGATGCGACTTCTGAGTTTTTTGATATCTGCACCCATGCTATCACCTCTGCATTTTGCCGAGTGCTTCTCTGAGAAGTTCAAAGTCGGCATCGTCGGCATAGCCTTGTTCAAAACGCTCTAAAAGATTTACATATTCATTTTCAAGCTTTTCAAAAAGATCGCTCTCATATTCGGAAACCTTAGAGGGCTCAACATCGTTGAGATAGCCATTGACAGCTGCGTAGATTATAGCAACCTGACAGCCTACTCTTACGGGTGAGTTACGGTTTTGCTTGAGCACCTCAACTATTCTTTCACCAAGGGCAAGACGCGCTTTTGTATCGGGATCAAGATCACTGCCGAACTGTGCAAATGCCTGAAGTTCTCTGTATTGTGAATAGATGAGTTTGAGCTCACCTGCAACCTTTTTCATTGCTTTGAGCTGAGCTGCACCACCAACACGACTCACCGAAATACCGGGGTTGATGGCAGGCATAACACCTGCATGGAAAAGCTCGGTTTCGAGGAAGATCTGACCATCGGTGATGGAGATAACATTTGTGGGGATGTAGGCCGATACGTCGCCTGCCTGAGTTTCGATGAGGGGGAGAGCAGTGATGGAGCCGCCGCCATATTCTTCGGAAACACAAGCCGCTCTTTCGAGGAGACGGGAGTGGAGATAGAATACATCGCCGGGGTATGCTTCTCTGCCCGGAGGACGACGGATGAGAAGGGAAAGTGCACGATAGGCAACAGCGTGCTTTGAGAGGTCATCATAGATAATGAGGACATCTTTGCCCTTTTCGCGAAAATATTCTGCCATGGCACAGCCTGCATAGGGCGCAACAAACTGAAGTGGCGCCGATTCGGAGGCTGAAGCCGATACGATTATGGTGTAGGGCATTGCGCCTGCTTTGGAAAGCTCGTTGGCAAGCTGAATGACCGATGAGTTTTTCTGACCGATTGCGACATAGATGCATATAACATCGGTGTTTTTCTGATTGATGATGGTGTCAATTGCGATTTCTGTTTTACCTGTCTGACGGTCACCGATGATGAGCTCACGCTGACCTCTGCCGATGGGTATCATACTGTCGATAGCTTTGATACCTGTCTGAAGAGGAACAGATACACTCTTTCTTTCGATGATGCCGGGGGCATCGGATTCTATGGGGCGCTGCTCGGTTGTTTCGATGGCACCTTTGCCATCGATGGGATTGCCGAGGGCATCTACAACTCTGCCAAGAAGTGCCTCGCCAACGGGTACAGATACAACTCTTCCCGTTCTTTTTACGCTTGAGCCTTCTCTGATGTTGTTGTTGTCGGAAAGAAGGGCAACAGATACGGTTTCTTCTTCGAGGTTCTGTGCCATGCCGAAGCTACCGTCTTCGAATTCGACAAGTTCGCTTGCCATACATTCTCTGAGACCGTATACCCTGGCGATACCGTCACCAACGAGCACAACAGTGCCCGTTTCACGCATTTCGATGCGGGATTTGTAGTTTTTTATTTGTTCTTTTATGATACTGCTGATTTGCTGTGTTTTTGTACTCATTTTGCTATCACATCCTTTACATCACTAAGGTGCTGACGAATAGAGGCATCTAAGATTTTGCCGTCTACTTCTATAACAATACCACCAAGCAGTGAGGGGTCTATTTTTTCTTCTAATTGAACTTCGTTGCCACACATTTTTTCGAGCTTCGACACAAGTTTGTGTCTTTCATTGTCGGTCAGCTCTATGGCTGTGGTCACCGTAGCATATGATATGCTTTTTGATGATGCAAGCATATCATTGAATTCTTTTACGCATTGGGGAAAAACCGAAACAATATTTTTTTCACAAAGAAGCTTAAGAAAAGAAAGTGCGTATTCGTGAACAGATGAAAAAGCTTCATCTATGAGAGAAAGGCGTTCGTATACCGGGATTGCCGGTGATGAAAGAAGATGAGCATATTCATCATTTTTCTCAAAAATATCTGCCATCATATTAAGCGATGAAGAAACATCACCGCAGCAGTTTTCTTCAGATGACAAGGCAAATATAGCTTCTGTGTATTCTTTACTCATCTGCATCATTTTCGTCACCTATTTTTTCTATAAAAGAATCTATCAGATCGCGATGATCATCTACACTGATTTCACGAGAAATCATTTTTTCAGCTAAGAGAGCAGAAACATCTACTATCTCGCGTTTTATGCCATCATAGGCTTTTTTACGTTCAAGGTCTGCTTCTGTTTCAGCCTGACGGATAATATCATCGGCTTTGTCTTTTGCATCATTGACTATTTTGTCGCCACGTCTGTTTGCTTTTTCTGTGGCATTTTTCATTATGGCATCTGCTTCCTTCAGAGCATCTTCTCTTTTTTCTTCCCAATAAGCCTTATCGCGTTCTGCATCGGATTTGGCATCGTTGGCAAGAGAATATATTTCGTCTATGTCGGATTGTCTTTTTGCAAGCATCTTCTGAACAGGCTTGAAAAGGAACTTTTTGATTATGAGAAAAAGAATGAGAAGATTTGCAAGAGAAATCAGGGTGTCCCATAAATTGATCGATATAACACTAAGTGATTGCATGTTGTGTTCACTCCAAATTGATTAATAGCGGACAATGGATTTGTCTGTGATTTTACACATTAACCGATAACGCTCATAAGAACATCTACGAGCATGTTGGGTGCAACAAAGATGAGAAGAATTGCAATAACAAGTGCATAAAGACCTGTGGTTTCAGCAATAGCACAACCCATAAGCATGGTTGTGGTTACATCACCTTTACATTCGGGCTGACGACCAATAGCTTCGCAAGCTTTGGCAACAGCGTTACCTTCACCAATACCGGGGCCTATACCTGCAATCATAGCGGTACCTGCACCAAGAGCACAACAACCTAAAATAATAGCAACTGCGATTTCTAACATAATAAATTACCTCCAATTTAAATTTTATATTTTTTGTTTTTTTGATTTTCTTTTCATATACTCTTCCAATGGGAAGCCATTTGAAATATAGAGCATTGTGAGCATTGCAAAGATATAAGCCTGAAGACAACCGCTGAACACATCAAAGTATATTGAAAGGATAGCGGGGAGACCTATACGAAACAGAGGAAGTTCACCCAAAAAGCCCGGCAAAGCACCGAGAACAATGGATGATAAGCCCTGAAGGCCCGTGGCAACAAGAACCGAGATTACCGAGCCTGATATGATATTGCCATAATGACGGAAAGCCATAGAAATGGGAGTGGCTATCTCTCCTATGATATTTAGCGGTGCAAGAAGAACAGGATCCGCCATAGCCTTGATGTAGTAAAAAGGTCCGCATTTCAGCTTATAGTAAGTAATAAGGATAAATGTGAGAATGGCCCATCCGCCGACTATGTTTATATCGGATGTGGGCGGGTAGAGTCCAAAAAGCGAAAGCAGACTTGAGAAAGCCGAAAGTGCCAAAATGGCAGTTACAAACGGTGCATAGCCTGAAAAATAGGTGCCCATGTTTGTGTTGACAATGTTCTGTACTTTTTCGACTATGAATTCTGCAATGTGATGACGGGTTGTCAATGTGCCACTGTTTATGCCATGTGTGATAAAAAGGCAAAAGCCAAAAATGGCAACTATAACCAGGAATGAATTGACTTCGGATTCGGTTATGAGAAGATTCTGAACAGGCATGGGGATTGAGAAAAAAATGTTTGCACCCGAAATGTCTATACCGTCGGAGACGGGATTTGTCAAAACCTTTATTGTGATTGCAACTATTATGGGAACAATCATCATAAGAATGTAGAGTATGTCTGCCGTTTTAAACAAACGGTTATTTTGTTTCATCTTGTTTTGACACCCCCTTTTCGTTTGAGATTTTATCCCACAAGGGACGCAGAAAAACTGCTATACGCGGGAAAATAATAGGAATTATTGTTGCAAGAGTAGAAAAAAACGGAAGAGCTACACCTATTACAAGAAGGACAAACATCAAAACAGTGCGAAGAGTATGGGAAAGCTTTAAAACATTTTTTGCTTCTTTCTCATCTTTGCCAACTGCTTTTTCAACTCCGAGTCCCATAAGGAAGAAGTTTAAAACCATGGTACCGCCACCGAGGATGTTGCCCGTTATGCAGGTGTAGTCCCATTTGCCTGAAAAGAAAAAAGCAAGTTGCATCACAAAACTAAGTGCCAAAGTTACAATGCATACATATAAAGTTTCTTTGATAACAATTTTACTTGCTTTTATCATGGCATTCACTTCTTTCTTTCAAGGTTGACCGACACAAAAAACAAATGTGAAAACAGTCAGAACTATTACGATGTTAAATTAGATTATATTATAGCATATCCCATTCAACATTGCAACAAAAAATGGCTATTTTTTCTTGCTTTACATTAAAAAGTTACTGTAAAAAAAGCTCACGGTATAACTGGTATTCGTGAGCTTTTTATAGTATCTTCAAAAATTAATTTCTTTATTTATCAAAAGGATATTCAAGGCCTATTTGTCCTCTTACGGTATCCATAAGTTTTAAAACCGAAATGGTGTCTGAAACCGGATGAATATCGCTCTCGGTTTTCCCTTTTTTTATACATTCACAACACTCGATAATTTCTTCTTCAAAGCCATCGCCTATGCTCGGAGCTTTTATCAGTTCTGCATCTTTGCCATCGTATTTTACAAAAAGCTCTTTGGCACCATAAAATGTCGGAATATACATATATCCTTTTGTGCCATATACATATGCATCTTCAGGCTTGGAAAGAGCTATGGCAGAGGATAGAGATGCTATGGCACCACCGGGATATTTTAATGTGATGTCGGTGTGAAGATCAACATCATCTTTAATGTTGGCTGTTGCACTGACTTTCTCGGGTTCAAGTCCCAAAAAGAAAGATGCAAAATTTATGGCATAAACACCCACATCCAGAAGCGAGCCTCCTGCCAGAGAGTTATTATAAATTTTGGGTTCGGCTTCTTTGGGCAGATTGTAGCAAAAGTCTGCTTTTATACCCATAACATCCCCTATTTTGCCACTTTTGGCTATTTTCACAGCTTCTGATATGGCAGGGAGAAATTTCGTCCACATTGCTTCCATTAGAAATACACCGTTAGCTTTGGCACATTCTGCGAGCTGTTTTGCATCAGCTGAATTTACGCAAAGGGGTTTTTCGCACAAAACATGTTTTTTGGCATTCAAAAAGACTTCCGCACAGCTTTTGTGGAAAGGATGAATGGTTGCAACATATATTGCATCAACATCGGAAAATTCTGCCAAGGCGTCGTAACCGCAGAAAACATTTGGTATGTTATGCTTTTCTGCAAATTCACGGGCGGTTTCTTCGGAACGCGATGCAACTGCAACAAGCTCTGCATCTTCAACATTTTTAATGGCTTTTGCAAACTTATTGGCAATATTGCCTGAGCCTGCTATGCCCCATCTGATTTTATTCATATTAAACACCCTTTCTTATTTGTTGTCTTCTTTTGTCCTGCTCAGTATAAAAACTGCAGAAAGGACGAGAACTATACCCAAAAATCCGCTGACTGTCAGAATTTCGCCGAAAAACGCCATGCTGAAAATTGTAGCCGCTATAGGTTCAAGTATACCGATAGCCGATGCAGTGCCTGCGGGAATGTTGCGAAGAGCAAGGGTATAGAGAAAATAAGGTAATACACAGGTGAATATGCCGATACCTATTATAAGAGGGAGTGTGGCTGCAATATCAGTCTGAGCAATGCGGACAATTCCGCCTATATCACCTGCAAAAAGAGATATGACGCCCATTGTGCTAAAGCAATACAATGTAGCCGAGAGAGAATTGGACTTATTCATCATTGCAATACGGGCGATTATATTATAGGTGCTATACATTATACCCGATGAAAGTCCCAGTGCAAAACCAAGGAAACTGCATTCTACTCCACCTGCAATACCGGAGACAAGTGCACAACCAACGACAACCATAACTATTGCAATCACTTTGGAACGGGTGAGCTTTTCGCCAAGGAAGGATACAGAATATGCTGTGACAAAAACAGGGGCAGTATACATGAGCATTGCCGCAGTGGAAACAGATGAATGTGCAATAGATGCATAGTAGAAAAACGCAGTAAGAAACACTGATATACCACTGGATATGAAAAGAAGAAGTTCTTTTTTTCCTGCTTTGAAAAGCTTACGATTGGTAATGAGAGCATAGAGAATTATTGATACAGCAGACACTATGCCACGCATAGCAGTGAGTTGTATCGGTGCAAATCCAAAGGGTGTGAGCAGTTTGAAAAAAATTGCCGATGTACCCCAAAGAAGGCTTGCCAGAATTATGTATATGAGTGCACGGAATTTCATTATTTTTCTCCAATTTTTACGCCAAGGAATTTCTCTGCGTTTTTATAAGATACTTTATCATACACTTCTTGTGTGATGAGGCCTGTGTCTCTCCATTCGTTGAGCATACCGATGATGTCAACTTTCATTTTTGGTCCGACATAGTCGGTGCCGAAAAAGAGTCTGTCCTGAAATTCGGTCATGAATTTTGAGCCAAATTCGGGATCACGGGAGAGCATCCAGTATGGTGTGGGATCGGAAAGGTCACCGTAGAGATTTGGATGACGGCGCATGAGTTTTGGAACTACGCCCTCTTCTTTAATTTTGCCCATATTCATCATTCCGACATGCTCGCCCATTGCGGAATGGAAATAGCCTCTTTCGCCAATTGTTTCGAGGCGGGCAATCTCTGACCAGAACCATGGACCATGGCCAAAGACAATGAGCTCGGGGAAACTTATGAGAGTCATTTCAAGCTGAGGGAGGCCGGGATCATCGTAGACACCAAAGCCTGTGGTTTTGGAATTGGAACCGTCGAAGGTTACTGAAAGGCCGACCTTCTGAGCATGATAGAGAAGATTTTGCATTTTGGGATCGAGAATCTCCATTTTGGGCATAACTTCACCAAGGCCTTTGCAGCCTCTGTCTTTGTAGTGCTGAAGAATGGGTGTGAAGTTATAGTTGGCAGTGTTGGAGCCTGCACGGGGATCGATGTTGCAGAAGGGAATGAAACGATCGGGATATTTCTCGCACATTTCCAAAATATCTTCATTTGCCTGAGGCTGATAACATTCGGGAGAAACTATGGGCATGAGAACACCCATGGCGATGTCTTGTTTATCATAAAGCTGAATAAGCTGCTCGGGAGTGCAGAATGGTGGTGGAATAACCTGAGGGAAACGATAGGCATGACAGTGAATATCAATAAACATAATAAACCTCCGTGGTTAAATGAATTTTATTTACATTGATTGGAATTATATCACAACCCATGTCGAATATCAATATTTTTTCGCAAAAAAAACAAAGCACCTCTCAGCATAAGAGGTGCTTTGGAATCAGTATGATTATTTAATTTCAGGAAGAGATGCAGCAGCAACAGACTGACCTACTCTTCTTGATTTTTCATCAGGAATGTGGAGCTGAATTTTCTTTGCAAGTTCGGGGAACTCAGCACCTAAAACTTCGTTTGCTCTGTCGAGGATGATGGTGCCACCCTTGCCACTTGTTACTCTGCCCATGATGAGAACGTGTTTGATATCATAGAAACGTGCATAGTAAGCAATGGCATAGCCAAAATATACACCCATGGTGTCGTAGATGTCGATAGCTCTGGGATCGTCTTTTTCCATGAGGCCCTGAACAACTTTGAGCTTTTCGGCAGGTGAAAGACTTTCATCAAGCTCGATGCCTGCACGGGGAGCAAGTTTGATTACTGCATCCTGTGAGAAGTATTTAACGCCGCAGCCATAGTCGCCTGACCATTCGTCGATTACTGCATCTTTGCCAAAGTCAACAGGTGCGAATGCAAGCTCATTGAGCCAGCCTGTGATGTTGCCCTGAGGATCAACATAGCCACCTGCTTCGGATGTGCCCATAGCGATGCCGAGCACTGCGTTGTCACCAAGATTCATGGCACCTGCAAGAGCAGTAACGTCGCCATCGTTTGCAACTTCAACGGGGATGTTTTCGCCGATTTCTTTGCAAACATCAAGATACATAGTTTTAACTTTTGCTTTGAATTCTTCGGGGCTTACTTTCATAAAGAGTGAAGCGCTCATGATGTGGTTGTCTACATAGATACCTGCACTTGAGATACCGATTGCATCAACTCTTGGCATGTGGGAAGCAGCTGTTTTCATAGCATCTAAAATGCCCTGATAGTGATAGTTTGGATCGGAATTGATTTTGGGGAACCATACAACCTCTTCGGAATATACACTTTCACCATCGATAACTGCACTTACTTTTCTGTCACTTCCACCTGCATCAAAACCGATACGGCAACCGTCTAAGTGTCTGCCAACGGGTTTTGCAGAGGATTTATCTTTGGGAGCATCTGCCAGTGAGCAGGAAACAACTTCCATTTTGTTTTCGTATACTTTTTCCATCATGCCAACATCAAAGCTGCGAGCGCCTTCGTAGGAGTAGGCTTCTTTAATTTTGTTTGCGATGGCATCATTGCCTGCGATGTAGATTTTGTAGCCACCTGCTACCCAGAGAATAGTTTTAACGATTCTCTCTACAAAGCGTACATTTTCTTCATCATGGCCTGTGCCATCGGGGAAAATGCGTGTTTTGTAGGTGTAGGTGTAGCCATCATTTCTTTCAACTGCAATGATGATGTCCTGACCGTTTTCTTTGGTCTGATTTTCCATCTCTCTGCACACAACTGAGAGTGGCAAAAAGGTAGGATCAAGTTTGGCTGTGATTTTAGCTTTCATATTTAACTACTCCTTTTTTAAATGTTTTACATACATTGAATTCGTCGTCACAAATGATGATGTCGGCATCTTTGCCAATTTCAAGAGAGCCTTTTCTGTCGGCTATGCCGATTGTGGTGGCAGGATTGAGTGATGCACAGTTGACACATTCGTGGAGGGGAATGTTGGAGTTTGAATATACATTCCACACACCCTTGTTGAGAGAAACAACACTGCCTGCAATTGTGCCATCCTCCAAGCGGCATACAATGTCACGGTATACCATTTTCTGACCGCCAAGCATGTATTCACCATAGGGAAGTCCGCCTGCAGCGAGGCAGTCGGTTATGAAGCAGAGCTTTCTGCCTTTGAGCTTCCATACCATATCGTAAAGATGAGGTGAAACGTGGAAGGTGTCGGTTATGAGTTCGCAGCTTACATCGGATGTGAGAGCTGCGCCTACAACGCCGGGTGCACGGTGTGAAAGTGGTGACATGGCGTTGAAGAGATGTGTGGCATGTTTAACACCATTGGCAACGCCTGCCATGGCTGTGTCGTAGTCGGCATCGGTGTGGCCCATGGAAACAACAACATCGGTTTCTTTATTGATTTCTCTGATTGCTTCGAAATTGTTGGAATCGGTTTCGGGAGCAAGGGAGATGATTTTTATAATATCGGAATATTCTTTAACAAATTCGGCATCGGGCGGGATGACAAATTTTGCATTTTGTCCGCCTTTTTTGGAGAGGTTAATGAACGGACCTTCGGCATGGCAGCCAAGAATTTCACTGCCTTTCCATGTTTTGCTTTCTTCTTTGAGTTCTCTTAATACATTAAGAGCTTTTTTGACATCGTCGAGAGCAATGGTCATGGTGGTGGGCAGAAAGCCTGTAACACCTTTTTCTATAAGACCCTCTGCGATTGTCTTCATGCCTTCTTTTTCGGCTTCGCAGGTGTCTTTTCCCATGTATCCGTGGATGTGGATATCGATGAGACCGGGAGAAACGTAATTGCCCTGGGCGTCTATAACTTCATACTGTGAGAGGTCAAGATCGGAGACAGGAGCAAAACCGGTGATTTGCTCGTCGAATATGATTGCAAGGTTGTCTGCTACTTTATCGGGCAGAATTACCTTACCGTTAATAATGCATTTCATAACTTTTCCCCTTTCGTAATAAAAATTTTTGCGCATTATAATGATAACACAAATTTACACAAAAAGCAACCAAAATTACCATTTTTTTAAAGATTTTTCAAAGTTTTTTTTAATTTACAGCTTAGGAAGCAAATCGAGAGCTTTTCTCAGTTCGGAAAGTCTTGTCGATTTGCGTATAGCTTTAGCAGTTTTTTTCTCGTCCGGATAGTTCATGATTGAATAGAGCCATATCTCCTTGAGCTTATGAAGAGTGTAGAAATCACTGCCGAGGAGAGGGATGTATTTTTCAATAAGAAGATCGGTAAAACAGATGAGTTCTTCGGTGGAAAGAGGTTTGCCACCTTTTATTTCACGAAAGATTGCAGGATTTGCAATTGCGCCTCTGCCTATCATTACAGAATCAAGAGTGGGATACTGTCTGACAAGCGAGACATAATCATCGGCAGTGCTGATATTGCCATTGTAGCAAAGGGGACCGGTGAACTCTTCGCATGCATAAGCGAAGCTATCCATGTCGGGCATACCCTTATAGAGCTGTTCACGCGTGCGGGGATGGATGATAAGAAGAGACAGAGGATATTTTTTGTATATATCAAGAAGACGTGAAAATTCGTCATTTGAATAAAATCCCAGACGGGTTTTTACTGATATTTTAAAATCAGTGTGGGAGAAAATTTCATAAAGAAAATTGTCGAGTGCATCGACATCCTTTAAAAAAGCAGCTCCCCTCCCCTTTTTACACACTGTGTTTGACGGACAACCGAGGTTGATGTTGACCTCGTCATAGCCAAGAGGTCTTATCTTGTCGGTAAACTTTCGGAAAGAGCTCGGGGTGTTTGAAAGAACCTGAACTTTTAAATTTGTGCCCCCGTTATATTCGGGAACGATGTCACGAATTGTTTTGAGTGAGAGCTTTTCGTTGTCGGTTGGGGTGATAAAGGGGGCATAATAGGCATCGGCATGACCAAAAACCTCGGCGTGAGCCAGACGATATGTACGGGTGGTGATGCCCTCAAGTGGTGCAAAATAGAGTTTCATGTTTCCTCCGTCAGTTTGTTCTCAGTGATTTTAAGTATTGTTTTTGTTCTTTTGATATAACTCTGCTTTCTGTGGCTTTTTGAATTGTTTTTTTTAACACCCATTCGCCAAGGATGTCTTTTTGAAGATATGGCAAAGTTTTTTCATATTGCTTTGAAAGCGCAGTTGCAAAGTACCATGCTCTCATCATTTTGTGATAGTAGTCATCAGAATTTGACTCTGCTACGAGGTCATGATGCTTAATTGAGAAATCATCACCCAGGAAATGAAGCATGAGCATTTCTATGCCGAAGCGGGATGTGTAGGTGTGAGAAGACGAAATCCATTTTCTCAGGTGAGGCAAAAGTTTGTCATGATTATCTTTAAAGCATTTTGGCCTGATTGAATCGCATACTGCCCAATTGTCGACAAAAGGCAGAAAGGCATCGAGACTGTCTATGCACTCATCAAAGCTTTTTGTCATGGAAACAAGGCATGCGTGAAGGACATTTTCTTCGTGATAGGTGTGAGGCAGGGAGCGCAAATGCTCATCATGAAGATTTTTGGAGAAAATATCTTTTGCCATCTTTCGGATAAAAGGCATGCGGACACCGATGATGCATGACGGGTTTATGTTTGGAATCAGGGAAGATTCAAATTTCTGATATTTCA
Organism: Clostridia bacterium; assembly: GCA_045586905.1. Classification (GTDB taxonomy): domain Bacteria; phylum Bacillota; class Clostridia; order UMGS1810; family UMGS1810; genus RGIG1828. Next base: position 9,099 of record JAZNBF010000075.1, on the reverse strand, counting down.
AATCCTTTTGTGAAAGGAGCTGAGTTAGAATTTCGTTTTTCATGTTGTTTGTCCTTATACTAAACTAAAACTCCCAAAATTTATTTTTGGGAGTTTTGTGAAAGAAACAATTATCTTTGTACTCTGCCGGAGCCATCGCCACCAACGAGGTTGTCTACCTCTGAGCGAGTTACGATGTTCATGTCACCGGGGATGGTGTGTTTGAGGGCAGATGCTGCAACACCAAACTCGAGAGCCGCTTTGAAATCTTTGCCATCGAGCATACCGCAGATTACACCACCTGCAAAGCTGTCGCCGCCGCCTACACGGTCTACGATGGGGCTGATGCGATATTCTCTTGAGTGATAGAATTCTTTGGTGTCACGGGAATAGATGCAAGCAGACCAGCCATTGTCGGATGCAGAGTGAGAAACTCTGAGGGAAGAGATGACATATTCAAAATTGAACTTAGCTACCATCTGTTCGAAAATGCTCTTATAGCCTGCGAGTTCAAGTTCTCCGCCTGTTACATCGGTGTTGCCGGGTTTGAAGCCGAGCACTTTTTCGGCATCTTCTTCGTTGCCTATGCAGACATCTACATACTGCATTAGATTGGTCATGATGCGCTGAGCTTTTTCGCTTGACCAGAGTTTTTTTCTGAAGTTGAGGTCACAGCTTACCTTTATGCCTTTGGATTTGGCAACTTTGAGAGCATGTTCGGTGAGCTCTGCTGCTTTGTCGGACACAGCAGGTGTGATGCCTGTGAAGTGGAACCAGTCGCAGCCTTCGAAGATTTTGTCGAAGTCAAAGTCGGCAGCTTCGGCTGTGGAAATGGAAGAATGAGCTCTGTCATACACAACATTGGAGGCTCTCATTGCGGCACCTGTTTCGAGGAAATAAATGCCGAGTCTTTCGCCACCACGGGCAATGTTGTCGGTTTTGACATTCATCTTTCTGAGAGCCGCTACTGCACATTCGCCTATGGGATTGGCAGGAACTTTTGTTACAAATTCGGCATCGTGACCATAGTTTGCGAGTGACACTGCTACATTGGCTTCACCGCCGCCATAGCATACATCAAATTCGTCTGCCTGAAGAAATCTTTCGTTATTGGGAGTGGAAAGGCGAAGCATGATCTCGCCCATTGTTACAACTTTTGCCATGATTTTATCCTCCGTTTTTATTATTTTGCTCTTGCGTTTTTGATGTTTTCAACAAACTGTTTTGCAGTTTCGGTGATAAGCTCGTAGTTGCCTGTTTTTGCGCCTGCTGTGAGAGAGCCGCCTGCGCCGACAGCTACAACACCTGCTTTTATCCAGTCGGCAACATTATTGACATCAACACCACCTGTGGGCATTATGTTTGCCTGAGGGATGGGGCCTTTGATGGCTTTTACCATGCCGGGACCGAATGCATCGCCGGGGAAGAGTTTGATGATGTCGCAACCAAGCTCGAGAGCTTTTACAACATCGTGAATGGTCATGCAACCGGGCATGCAGGGAACTGCATATCTGTTACAAAGCTTAATGGTTGCCTCGTCAAAATAGGGACTTACTATGTACTGAGCACCTGAAAGAATAGCTATACGTGCAGTTTCAGCATCTAAAACTGTGCCTGCACCGAGGATTATATCTTCGGGTGAGTAGTGATTTGAAAGCTCTTCGATAACCTTGTGTGCTTTGGGAACAGTGAAGGTCATTTCGATGGCAGGAACTCCACCTGCAATGCAGGCATCGGTGATTTTCATTGCTTTTTCTGCATTTTCTGCTCTGACAACTGCAACGATACCTACATCTTTGATTTTCTGAATTACTGTGTGTTTGTCCATAACAAAAACTCCTCCATATATGTTATCAAAATTAAAAATTGCTGATTTGGATTGATTATATCACAATATGCCATATTTGTCAAAGCTTTTCCGAAATTCCATATATTGATTCTTTATATGACAACAGAAGATATGCTATACTGTTTTTATCACACGAAAGGGAAATAAACAGATGAAAAAAGCTGCACACATATTGATGTTTTTTATGGCACTCATTTTTGTGGTTAACACAAGTGCATTTGCTTTCAGCTTCGGAGACAACACTGTAAAAGACATTGACGGGCATTGGTCGGAAGAGAATATAGGCACTCTCAAAGCTATGGGAGTTATGAACGGATATATGGGGTATACAAAGCCCGATGACATCATTACGAGAGGCGAATTTGCCACACTGATTGCGAGAGGATTTGGTCTGGAGAGCAGTTCTGAAAAGCAAAAATTTGAAGATGTGGACAAAGAGCATATGTTTTTTGACGAGATAAGTGCTGCACACAAGGCAGGGATAATTGACGGATTTCCCGACAACACATTCAGGCCCGAAAACAGTGTGACAAGAGAAGAAATTGTACTTATGCTGTCGAGAATTACACCTTCCAGCGATTCTTTTGGTGAGGTGGAATTTTATGACATAGGCAAAGATTATGCATACACCTCTGAGCTCTATAAGATAGTAGACGACGGTATTGTGACAGGGTATCCTGACAAAAGTTTCAGACCATATGCCAAAACCACCCGTGCAGAAGCAGCAAAGATGATTGTGGCGGCGATGAAAGAATATGTGCCCTCTGCCGATAGCTACACGGTGAAAGAAACAGCTTTTGCGTTTACAGAAGAGCATTTTGAAAACAAACACTCAAAAGCATCGGGCAGTGCACTTAAAGACAGTGAATACATTGAATACACATACAAAAAGGCAAGAGAGCTGGGGTATGTGATTGAAAATGAAGTGAAAAACATAAACACTGAAAAAGTTTTGTCGGACGGGCCTTTTGCGAATGTTACTGTCACCTATGATGTTACAACGAAAATTAACGATGTTAAAAGAAGCTATAAGGGGAAATCACGACTCAGACTCATAACACTGAGAGGTGAAACAAGTGTATTTGAACACGAGACAGATATAATTAAAGATGAGCCGATAAATCTTACATGGGAAGTGTTTTCAAACCCGAAAAACATAAGCACACCGGGAGTGAATGTGGTCTCCCCCACCTCGTTTGTGATTTCGGGCAAAGGGAAAGACGAAAAGAGTAACATATACACTGAAAACAGTGACGTGCTCAGCTTCAGCTCGTCGCTTACAAAAGATTATGTGGATTATGCAAAGTCGAGCGAATTTGATATATGGGCAATGTACAAGACGGATTTCAATCCACAGACTGCATCGGCATTTTTAAACAGTGCATCGGCAAGGAAACAGGGGTTTGAAAAGCTTTTGGAACATATGCTCACATTTTCACTTGACGGAGTGAATTTTGATTTTGAAAACATGCATCACACAGACAAGGGAGCATATACAAACCACGTTAAAGAAATAACTCTTATGGCACATACTCTTGGAGCCATAGTATCGGTGGATGTGACAAAGTATGAGCCTACAAGTCTTAACTGGTCTATGTGCTATGACAGAGACAAGCTTGGTGGTATAGCAGACTATATGGCGCTTATGGCATATGACCAGTATTATGCGCAGAGCAAAACACCGGGACCTGTGAGCGGACTTGTGTGGGCAGAAGAATGTATAAAAACTTCTCTTGGTGAGATACCGTCTGAAAAGCTTATTCTGGGCATGCCATATTATATAAGATGCTGGAAAACGAAAAATGGAAGAGTTGTGTCATCGGAGGCGATATCGATGGCTACTGCCAATGAATACATTGAAAAAAACAATGCAAAGGGCACATATGACAATGAACACAAAATGACAAAATATTCGTGGACGAAAGACAACCATGAATATGTGTTATGGCTTGAAGATGCAGATAGCATAAGAGAAAGAGTTAACCTCTCAAAAAAATACGGTCTCGCAGGTGTGGCAAGCTGGAGAAGAGGATTTGAAACAAGTGATGTGTGGCAGGTAATAAGAGAAGAACTTGGAATTTAAAAAAAGTGCTTTCACATATGTGAAAGCTCTTTTTATATGAAGCTTACCGGTTTTCCGTTTCGGAATTTATGTAGTCTTCTTCTGCTTTTATCTGCACCTCTTTCAATTTGTTAATAATGTTAGTTATCTCATTGAACAATTCAAAATATAGTTTTTTATAGTCTGGCATAGTTATAATCCTTTCGTTTTTTTTGGCATTTTTTATTTTCCGGAAATAAAAAAGTGTGCAACTCGCTCGGAGCTACACACTCGAAAAATACATAGCTCCGATTTGTTACCACGCAAAATCGATTCCCATAGCAAGTATGCAGAAATAGAGCCTGTATTTTTACCAAAGTAAAAATACATACTTACTATGTTAAGAATCTTTAATTTCACGTGGTAAACATAGTATACCATTTTTTTGAGAGAATTGCAACAAAAACATTTCGACACGAAATGACATTTAATCATCAATCAAAATTTGATTGTTTAAAAATCATTTAGTATCTTTTTATTTTCCGGAAATAAAAAAGTGTGCAACTCGCTCGGAGCTACACACTCGAAAAATACATGGCTCCGGTTTGTTACCACACAAAACCTTAATTACATAACAGTATGCATAAATAGAGCCTGTATTTTTACCAAAGTAAAAATACACACTGTTATATAATTTTATGTAGTTTTGTGTGGTAAACATAGTATACCATTTTTTTGAGAGAATTGCAACAAAAATATTTCGACACGAAACGACACTTTATATTTGGTTGATAAATTTTAAAAATGCCTGTCTTCCAATTTCAGTATCTTTAAAAACTCCCGAATGCTCCAAGACTTTAAGAAAAACTTTGCCTACTTCGTTTTGGAGAATGGAATTTACATTATCGGGAGTAATGATATCATAATTAGGAATGAAGCTATTAACCCAATCGGCATGCTTATTTATTACTTCATGAGACGATATTTCTTCGCCTTTTATTATTGCATCGGCAATGAGTGAGAGCTCTCTGTCGAGACGAGACGGAAGAACAGCGAGCCCCATAACCTCGATAAGGCCGATGTTTTCTTTTTTGATGTTGTGAAGCTCTGAGTGAGGATGGTACACACCAAGAGGATGCTCAGGGGTGGTGATGTTGTTGCGAAGGACAAGATCTAGTTCAAATCTGCCATCACGCATACGGGCAATCGGGGTGATTGTGTTGTGTGGGGTGTCATTTGTATGAGAAAATATGAAGGAGCTTTCATCGGTATAGTTTTGCCATGAGATGAAAATCTTTTCGGCAAGACTAGCCAATCTCTCGCATGAAGATGAAGAAAGCCTTATTACAGACATTGGCCATTTTACTATGCCTGCATCAATTTCTTCGTATCCCGAAAATGTTACATGAGTTTCTATTGGTGCTTTTGCCATGGCAAATTCGTAACTTCCGCCCTGAAAGTGATTGTGTGAAAGGATTGAACCACCAACAATGGGAAGGTCGGCATTGGAGCCTATGAAATAATGAGGGAATTTTTGCACAAAATCCAGAAGTGCGCAGAAGGTGTCGCGGGATATTTTCATAGGGGTGTGATGTGCATCCAAAACAATGCAGTGTTCATTATAGTACACATAAGGCGAATATTGCAAAAAGTAGTCGGTGCCATCTAATGTGAGAGGTATTAAGCGATGGTTTTGTCTTGCTGCCTTAGCATGTGAGCCACGATATCCTTCATTTTCTTTGCAAAGCGCACACTTGGGATATGAGCCCACGGGGGCATCTTTCGCTTTGGCAATTTCTTTGGGATCTTTTTCGGGTTTGGAAAGATTGATGGTTATATCGAGACTGCCATAGGGACTTTTGTATATCCACTTTTTATCTTTCCTGATACGGTCTGTGCGTATATAGTTGGTATCGCATGAAAGCTTATAGAAATAGTCGGTGGCTTCCTTTGGAGATTTTATATAAAGCTTTGCAAACCTTTCTCTGACAGAGCTTGGGCGTGGTGTAAAAATGCCCATAATGCGCGTATCAAAAAGGTCGCGACTTGTTACAGTGTCTTCGATGATGCCTTGAGACACAGCATAGCCGGTTATTTCTTTTAATATATTTTCGAGTCTGATATCAGAAGATGATTTGTCGGGTTCGACATAGTTGTCGAGACCGAGGACATCCATAATTGCATTAACAAAAAAGACCTCATCGGAAGAAGATATGAGGTCTTTTGTTATAGCATAATTTATAAGACTCTTGATTGAAGAAAAAATATTCACTGTATTACCTTCTTATAATATATACTTTTATTTATTTAATGAGTCGAGGTGTTTGTTTCTGAAATAGATGATTATTTCTGCACCTACCATGGTGATGTTTATAAAATAGAAAATTAAAACATACCATTTTTCACTGAATGCATCCATATATGCAGGAGAGAGGAATTTTGAAAAAATACCTGCTACATAGCCTGTGAAAATAAGGAAGAGAAATGATATGCTCTTACCTTTTGCAGTGCGGGCCTTGTATGCCTTTCTGAGACTTGCAGGCCATGAAAAACCGAAACAAAGTACCATTATGATTTCTAAAAATTCAGCGATTGTCATTTGTTAACACTCCATATAATATTAATTTCGTTTTTATAGCAAAATTATTCGGCAATATACACTTTTTTCATTATAACAGGTGTAAGAGGCTTGTCGGAATAATCGGTGGGAACATAAGCCATTTTGTCTACTGCATCCATACCCTCGATTACCTTGCCAAATGCTGCATATGAGCCATCGAGGTGAGGAGCATCTTCGAAGCAGATGAAAAACTGGCTGCTTGCTGAATTTGGCATCATGGAACGAGCCATGGAAATTACGCCTCTTTCGTGCTTGAGGTTGTTAACGATACCGTTTTGAGCAAATTCACCTGTGATGTTGGTGCCGCTGCCACCCATGCCTGTGCCATCGGGATCGCCGCCTTGTGTCATAAAACCGGGAATGATGCGATGGAAGGTGAGTCCGTCATAGAAACCTTCAGAAACAAGCTCTACAAAGTTTTCTACTGTTTCGGGAGCATGTTCGGGATAAAGCTCTACGGTAAAGGTTGTGTCGTCATCCATTTCAAAAATTACTTTTGTGTTTTCATTCATTGTGGTAAATTCCTTTCTCTTTATATTAGTTTAAAGCTTTTTTCTTCCATTTGCCTGCTGCATAGAAAATGGCAGTTAAGACTGCACCTAAAATCCAGGTGGCAAGGAGTGAAATCTGTATACATTCCTGAATACCATGAGGCATATCAGGTGTGCGGGTCAGATATGAGATGCCATATGCAAGAGGTATTCTTGCAAGAACTGAAGTGGCGAGAGAAATCCACATGGGAGTGAGGGTATCGCCTGCACCTCTCATTACGCCGGAGAGGCTTTGTGTTACAGCCATGGCAATGTAGCCGACTGCAAGAATTCGCATCAGTTTGACACCGAGATTAACAAGCTCTGTTGTTTCGGTGAAGATTGCCATGAGATATTTGCCGCAGAGAAGCAATATCAAGGTTATGATGGCAGAGCATGCAACAGCCATGAGAGTACCTTGCTTTGCTCCTGTCTTTACTCTGTCAAGTCTGCCTGCGCCAACATTCTGACCTGCATAGGTGGTCATGGCTGTGCCGAAAGAGAAGTTCGGCATCATTGCAAAGCCATCGACGCGCATAACTATTACATTGGCTGCGATAAATAGCTCACCGAAGCTATTGGTGAGTGACTGAACAACAATCATAGCCGAAGAGAAAATAGCCTGTGTGAGACCTGAAGGAAGTCCGAGCTTAACTGTCTGCATAAGATGCTTTTTGCTCACTTTTAGATGTCTGACACCAAGGTCAAAGTATTCTTTCATATTTATGAGCTTTATAAGACAAAGAAAAGATGACACAAACTGTGCAATTACCGTAGCAACAGATACACCGGCGACGCCCATATCAAATTCTGCCACAAAAAGAATGTCGAGAAAGATGTTGAGTACTGTGGCAACTAAAAGATACACAAGAGCTGAAAAAGAATCGCCAAGACCACGGAGAATACCACTTAAGATATTGTAGTATGCCAGTCCGGCAGCACCATACATGAGGATTATAAGATAGCTTGTACAATCTTCGAGTATGGACTCAGGAGTGTTGAGAGCGCGAAGAATACCTTTAACAAACGGTGGCGCTACAAGCATAATAAAGAGTGAACATATTGCAGTGATTGTGATACAAGTGCCTATGGTGGAAGAAAGCTCTTCTCTCTCCTTTGCACCAAAATACTGAGAAACCATGATGCCAACACCTGCTGAAATGCCTACAAAGAGAACAAGCAGCATGTTGAAAAGCGGAACTGCACTACCAACAGCGGCAAGGGCACTATCGCCAACATATTGACCAACAACTATACTGTCAACAGTGCTATAAAGCTGCTGAGCAATGTTACCAATAATCATAGGTATGGAAAAAAGCGCTATGCTCTTCCATGGTTTGCCGACGGTCATGTCGGTAGGCTTAAAAAGGGATTTTAAAGTCTTCATAATGTGTGTAATCCTTTCATATAAAACAACTTATATATTATAACATTATATGGATAATCAGTCAATAACAAGTGATGAGTTAAATTACACAAGAATTTTTTGCAAAAAAAATAAAATCCTATCGATATTTCTATCGACAGGATTTTGTAACCCCGGCAGCTTCCTACTTTCCCGGGCCGTCACCAGCCAAGTATCATCAGCACTACAGAGCTTAACTTCCGTGTTCGGGATGGGTACGGGTGTGTCCTCTGCGTCATCGCCACCGAGTAACTTAATACAATATCAGTTTTTTTCTATCTATGCTCACGCTTTAACTCATTCCAATTCTTTTTTGGTCAAGCCCTCGGTCTATTAGTATCACTCAGCTAAATACATTACTGCACTTACACCTGTGACCTATCAACCACATAGTCTACGTGGGACCTTACTACCTTTCGGTATGGGATATCTTATCTCGAGGGGGGCTTCACGCTTAGATGCCTTCAGCGTTTATCCCTTCCGCACATAGCTACCCAGCCGTGCCATTGGCATGACAACTGGTGCACCAGAGGTGCGTCCATTCCGGTCCTCTCGTACTAGGAACAGCTCCTCTCAAATATCCTACGCCTGCGACAGATAGGGACCGAACTGTCTCACGACGTTCTGAACCCAGCTCGCGTACCGCTTTAATGGGCGAACAGCCCAACCCTTGGA
>JAZNBF010000074.1:0-3168 GCA_045586905.1 Clostridia bacterium | reverse complement strand
GAAAAGAACTTTGCATTTACCTCATCAATTGATGCACCGCTCATAAACATATCAAATGCCGATTCACCGCCGCCAACTTCGACGGTACCGTTTAATTCGTTGGATGAAAGATTACTCATAAATATTATCCTTTCCACATGTTTTACATGCGCATTAGACTGCCGGGGTCAGTCATATATTCCCCCGGAGCACAGAAAATGAGACAAAGAGAGTATTTAACCAAAGCAATCAGCACCGACGCACCCAAAACTGCGCATTTTCGATACTATTTGCCAAGGCTGTGCTTTGAAGGTCGTACAAACTTTCAGCTTGTCAAAGCACTCACCGATGGTTTGTCATTGAAATGCATCGGCACTTCAATGGCTGTGACGCTCAGAATGTCACATATACACAGCTGCATAATTTCCAAACATGTTCCGGACACATTCCGGAACAGCTTTGAGCATCTCTCTGTCTCACACCATGCCGCACATCATAACATTTTGTCATGATGCGATATCTGAAGAGTGTCGTCACACCCGAGATATTGTAACTAAAAACTAAATTTCAATTATGCTATGTATTTTATATAAAAATAGTTTTTCACATTTCTGTCGGCCAACGATGAAACGGAAAGCTTGTATTTCCGTTTACATCGGCGGCAGCAAAAACGATTTACAATCGTTTTTGAAAAGATTATTAACCTCTGAGAGCTCTCTGCACTTTCAGATGGTCTGATTTTTGCTTCTGCATTGTGTGATAATAATCATACACATGCTTTGGCACAAGATTAGGCTCACCGTATTTGATTTCATATGATTTTAAATTGATGCTGATTGTAAACGAATCAGCTGTGCAGTCAGGCGGAAGTGCCACAAAAAGCTCTTTCATTTCTTCCTCACATTCCACATCGGCATCATCGACATCACCTGTCACAACTTCTGAAGCTTCGCCTTCATCCTTCTGAGCACTTTTCTTTTTCGTGCCCTTCTTCGGAGCTTTTTCCACGGCTTCTGCATCAGACTTTTCAGGTCCATCGTTCAGTTCATTTTCCTGAGCCTCAAACTCAGCAAAATCAGTGTCAGGACCTAAGTCCTCAAAATCGTTAAGAGTAGTTTTTTCTTTTTCCTGCATAATAAAATTTCCTTTCCAGGCATAAGCCTAATAAAATGATTATATGTGAAGCTTCGAACAGAAGTTCAAAGCTAAATAAATTCAGTCTGCAATGTAGGGAGTGACACTTGCGACATTCCGTCAATCACTACATCAAATAATTCAAAAAACATAAATCGGTTAACATAATTCGATTTTGTTTCACATAACCAACGATGAAACGGAAAGCTTGTCTTCAGCCGGCGGCAGCACAAACGATTTGTAATCGTTTGTGACACCTTATCTGACTACCGCCTAGCACATTCGTTAAATTGATAAACATTTCTATTGGTCAAGAGGATTAAATCCCTCAATTTTCTTTTTCCGCTTCGGTCTTTCCTTGTCGATGGGATTGAGCATCAGAAAATACCTTGTCTCGTCGTAAATGTGGTCCTCGCACTCTGAATCAATGTCCTCAACATTGTGCGAGTCATACACCACAAGAGCTATGGTTCTGATAAAATCCTTGCAGTTTTTAAATATATACATCTTCGGCCGTTTTTCAGAGTCAAACTCAAGCCTGTAATGTATCTGCATCTTGCCGGCAAGCCTGTCGTGATTTCCTTTTTCAAAGTACACACCGTAGTTTTGCATTACCTTTGCAGGCGATGCATCAGAACCGTATCTGTTGTCCCATATCGCAGGATCAGCCACACCACGGTAGCTGAGCTTCACACCGAGCTTTTTCTGCTCAAAGTCCATATATTCTCTGATTTTCTTTGCAATAGCATCAGGTGGCTGATACAGTCCCTTATTGGGAGTATTGGCAGCACACCCGTATATCTCGTGGTATCTGTAAAGCGTTCCCGTCTTTGGCGATATCGTCCAGAACCCAACCGAGTATGGATGCGAAAAACCAAAGTCAAATGATATAAATCTCTTCCAGTGCGCAGGCACTTCAAACCCGTTTATAACATGGGTGTCAATGCCCGTGTCATAACCTTTGGGATTGTCTTTAAACTCTGTAAATACCTGACCGGCAAAGCTGTCCCAGTTACCGTACAGCAGAGCATCACGCTCTGCCTGAGGAAGCGAAGCAAGATTTGCAATGTAGTTCGGATCGTTTTCCAGAAGCTTTTTGTTGTCAAACACAGTGGATTGTATAAACACTCTGTCTCGTGTAAGCTTTTCCACTCTGCCGTCAGGCATTGTTACCTCGTGCTCTGATACGATTCTCGTATACGGAGGAGCAGGAGTTATAAACCTCTCCTTCACCCAACCGTGCCCGATTCCTCCGGGGTTGGTTGTAGCTCTTATGTAAACTCTCGTACCCGGACCCGACGGTCTGTTTCGCGAAAACATATACGCATATTCATCCCAGGTAAAGTGAGTAAGCTCATCAAATGCTATAAAATCATATCTCTTACCCTGATATTTTGTCTTATCCTCAGACCTTTGCATAGCACCGAAATATATCATCGCACCCGATTTGAACTTCCAGTAGTGCCTTGATTGATTGTATTTGCAATCAGGATATATTTTTTTGTATAGCTCTGAGCTTCTTTCCTCAAGCTCCGAAAGCTGAGGATAAGTCTTTCTGAAGATTATCGCCTTGTAATGCGGAATGTGAACCTGCCTGAGAGCTTCAATAAGGAGCGCATCAGACTTCCCGCCGCCTGCTGCTCCGCCATAAAGTGCCTCATATTCAGGCCGGCTCATAAAGAGCGCTTGCTTTGGCTGAGGCTGCCATATAATCTTTTTAGCCAAGGTATATTCCTTCGATGTAAGCTCTCATTTCCAGAATGTGAAGATAATTTTCCATATATCTCTGTTGCTCTATGAGCATACCATCAGGACAATCGTGCTTAGGCATATCAACATCGCAAGATGTCTTTGCTGACACTTTTGCAGCATCAATTTTGGCATTAAAAAGCCTGAGCTTGTCAAGACGGATTTTCAGCTGATGATATTCAGCCAAAAATCTCTCTTTGTAATCATCAGAATTCATAAGTTCACAAGTATCACTAAGCTTCATATTTACCCTCCAAAAAAATAATTTATTTTAATGCACTAAAGCTGCAATCATACGCAAATTCC
>JAZNBF010000073.1:0-11462 GCA_045586905.1 Clostridia bacterium | reverse complement strand
GGAGCACCGTAGTAGTTGAACGGCTTATACTCTCTGCCTGTGATTTTAGAAATATCCTTCATGTAGTCAGCTACAATGTCAGGAATTGCGTCGTAGTATTTGTTTGCAGCCTCTCTGCCCTGGAAGTAAATGTCGGAGTTCTGTGCAGTACCTCTGAGCACGGGGTGTTCAGGATTTAACGCACGGTCTTTGAACTCTTTGATTGCATCCATGTCAACAAGCTTTTTGAGATCTTCGTAGTCAACGAGTTCGATTTTCTGAATTTCGTGTGAAGTTCTGAAACCATCGAAGAAGTGAACGAAAGGTACTCTGCCTTTGATTGATGCAAGGTGTGCAACACCACCGAGATCCATTGATTCCTGAACGGAACCGGAAGCGAGGAGTGCAAAGCCTGTCTGACGGCAAGCCATAACGTCCTGATGATCACCAAAGATGTTGAGCGCGTGAGCTGCAATTGCTCTTGCACTTACGTGGAATACGCAAGGAAGGAGTTCACCTGCAATTTTGTACATGTTGGGGATCATGAGAAGAAGACCCTGTGATGCTGTAAATGTGGTTGTGAGCGCACCTGCCTGAAGTGAACCGTGAACTGCGCCTGCTGCACCTGCTTCAGACTGCATTTCAACAACATCGACAACTTCGCCGAAAATGTTTTTCTGGCCCTGTGCACTCCATTCATCAACAACTTCTGCCATTGTGGATGAAGGTGTGATAGGATAGATTGCTGCTACTTCGGTAAATGCATATGCACAATAAGCGGCAGCGTTGTTACCATCCATGGTTTTGAATTTCTTAGCCATTTTTTACCTCCTGTTAAAATATATGATAGTGTAAATTAATAATAAACATACATACTGATTATAGCACATACATTTTAATTTTTCAAATATATTTTTGATATTTTTTTCACAAAATAAATGTTTGTTATAATTTCATAAAATGGTTATAGTGCAACAGTCTATTTTATACAATTATGTAGATGTCAAAAGGATTATTTTCTCTTGTTTTATTTTTAGGAATGTGAGAATATTGATATTGAATAAGTTTTATGGTATAATTAACCTATACTAAGAAAAAAGAGGTGTCCTTTATGGAAAACTTAAGAGATAAAAAAGGCTTTATATGTGATATGGACGGTGTTATATATCACGGAAACAATATTTTAAACGGTGTGACAGAGTTTGTGGCGTGGCTTTTGGAAAATGACAAGAAATTTCTCTTTCTTACAAACAGCTCGGAAAGAACTCCTCAGGAGCTCAGTATGAAGCTCAAGAGAATGGGGCTTGATGTGAGTGATGACCATTTTTACACGAGTGCACAGTCTACCGCATCATTTTTAAGCCATCAGTCCCCGGGTTGCAGTGCATATGTTATTGGTGAACCGGGACTTCTGAACGCCTTATATAATGTAGGCATTTGCATAAATGATGTTAACCCCGAGTATGTTATTGTGGGCGATACGAGAGCATACAGCTTTGAAAAAATAGAAAAAGCTATTGAGCTTGTCAACAAGGGTGCAAAGCTCATCGGCACAAATCCCGATACAACAAGTCCGACAGAAAGAGGTATTATGCCTGCTACCGGTGCTCTTACTGCACCTATCGAAATTGCAACGGGTAAAAAAGCATATTTCATTGGCAAGCCAAACCCTCTCACAATGCGCCATGCGCTGAAGGTGCTTGAATGTCACAGCTATGAGACAGCCCTCATTGGAGACAGGATGGATACAGACATTATCTCTGGCATAGAGTCGGCAATAGACACAGTGCTTGTGCTCAGTGGCGTGACCAGAAGAATCGATATCGAAAACTACCCATACAGACCAAAATATATACTGTCGGGTGTTGGTGAAATCGTGCCTGTAAAATAAACATCATCGGAGGAAAGTTCTATGGCTTTTGACGGTATAGTCATTTCGGCACTGTGTGATGAGTGCCACAAAAAACTCTCTGGAGCAAGAATAGACAAAATACATCAGCCCGAAAAAGACGAGCTGATTATTTCTGTGCGTGCGCCCGGTGCAGCTCACAGACTCATGCTCTGCGCAAATCCGTCATTTCCAAGATTTCATCTGACAAACACATCTAAAGAAAACCCCGAAAAAGCGCCAATGTTTTGTATGCTAATGAGAAAACATCTTTCGGGTGGGAAAATACTCTATATAAGACAGGACGAAATGGAAAGAATTGTCCGGATTGGCATAGAGAGCTATGACGAAATGGGCGTGCTTTCGGAAAAAGTGCTCATTATAGAAATAATGGGTAAACATTCCAACATCATACTCACAAACAGTGACGGAAAAATCATTGATGCCATAATACACGTTGACTTTTCAGTCAGCAGTGTGAGGCAGATTTTGCCGGGACTCCCCTACTGCGCTCCACCGAGTCAAGACAAGATAAGTCCTCTTTGCGTTACAAAAGAAGATATAAAAAATGCAATAAAAATTGACGAAGCTCCAGTGTGGAAGCTCCTTATGGATGCATATCAGGGCATAAGTCCCCTCGTTGCAAGAGAAGCTGTGTACAGAGCATCGGGCCATGGAGAGCTTTCGGCAAAGGAAGCAGGCGAAAACGGTGCAGATAATGTGGCTGTAAACTTTTATGGCATTATGCAGGATATAAAAAACGGTGAGTACAAGCCATGCATTGTATCGGACAGAGAAAGCAAAAAAATGCTTGATTTTTGTGTGATAGACATTGCTCAATATGGCGAAGGTGCCCGCCTTGAATATTATGAATCGCCGAGTGAGGCAGTGGAGAGCTTTTACTTTAAAAAGGCTGCAAGCGAAAGCCTGAAGCAGAAATGTATGGACCTCTCCAAAACACTTTCGTCCAATCTTGACAGGTGCTATAAAAAGCTTCAGATTCAGGGCGAGATACTTGCAAAGGCAGCGAAAAGAGAAAAGTACAAGATTTATGGTGACCTTATCACTGCAAACATATATCAGATACAGGAAGGCATGAAAGAAATAAGTGTGCAGAATTTTTATTCGGAAGATGGCGAGATGGTGACAATACCACTTAAACACGATCTCTCCCCCGCCAAAAATGCACAGAGGTATTATCAGAAATACACAAAAGAGAAAACTGCTGAGACGGAAACTCTGAAGCAGAAAAAGCTCAACGAGACAGAAATTGACTATCTCGAATCAGTGCAGGAAGCTCTCGGCAAAGCCGAGACAAATGCAGAGATAACCGAGATACGCGACGAGCTTATTGAGGAAGGATATCTCAAAAACAAGGGCAGGCTCTCAAAAAGGAAAAAGAAAACCGAGGTTGTACCGATGCACTTTGTATCGGATGACGGATATGACATATATGTGGGCAAAAACAACAAGCAAAATGACTATGTCACCTTAAAGCTTGCAAGAAGCACCGACATATGGTTTCACACAAAAGGCATACACGGTTCACACACTATCATAAAAACAGACGATGCGATGACAGTGAGTGACGAGGCATACTTGCAGGCGGCACGCATTGCCGCATATTACAGCAAGGGCAGAAGCTCTGAGAGTGTGCCCGTGGATTATACAGAGGTTAAGAATGTGAAAAAGCCTTCGGGAGCAAAGCCCGGAATGGTGATATATGTAAACTACAACACCCTCTATGTGACACCCGACGAAGACGAGGTTTTAAGACTTAAGCGATAGCTTTTTTGCCCTATTTGCACATAAAAGAGGCTTTGAATGCCAAATTATATGCATATTTGAATAAATTTGAAATTGGGTATTGATTTTTTAATTCTTGTGTGCTATAATCTCTATTATTGATGATATTTTGTTTACTTGGAGGTGAACGTATTGCCTAATATTAAATCCGCAAAAAAGAGAGTTAAAGTTATTACCACAAAAACCCTCAGAAACCAGATGATTAAGTCTAATCTCAAAACTTGCATCAAAAACTTTGAGGCTCTCGCTGCTAAAGCTGACAAAGCTAATGCTGTTGAAGCTTGCAAATTAGCATTTAAGAGAATAGATCAGGCTGTTGCGAAGGGTGTCCTTCATAAAAATACTGCAGCCAGAAAGAAAGCTCAGCTTGCTATTAAGCTCAATAAAATCGGTGCATAATTGATCCGAGAGTAAACCTTCCCTAACGGAAGGTTTTTTTATGTGTAAAAGGGGATGTAAAAATATTCCGCACTGAAAAACAATCACTGACATTCTCTCTAAAAAAAGGATGTAAAAAAAGATGCAGAATAAGCGAACTGAACCGAAGTAAGGCAACGCCTTACGAGGGGTACCCGAAGGCGTGCGTGGGCACGTCGAGAGGTGAAGTTCGCTTAGAGCTTATAGGCTAAAAAAGAAGAAATCTGAAATTACAGATTTCTTCTTTTTAATTTCAATAATATTTAATGCCGGCAGCTATAATTTATAAAGCCTATAAGCGGTCTGCGCTTTGTTTTACATCCCTTAAAATTTAAATCAATTTAAGATATTTTTCGTATGCTTCATCCCATGCTTTAGTATCTTCAGGCTGATATATTTTAACATCGAATGAATCTTTGATGATGCTTCTTGCTTCTTTGACATCTTTGATATCACCTGATGCAATAAGCTGAACTGCCACATTACCAAGAGTTGTTGCTTCGCCGGGACCTGCTGAAACAGGAATTTTGCATGCATTTGCTGCCATCTGACAAAACAGTGTCGCATTGGAGCCGCCGCCTACAACATGGATACCTTTGAAGTTTTTACCGGTGATGGATGAAAGATTTTCATAGGCCTGACGGTATTTGAGAGCAAGGCTTTCGTAGATGCAGCGTACAATCTCGCCTGTGGTCTTGGGTACGTACTGACCTGTGGATTCACAGAATTTCTGAATTTTTCTTATCATATTGCCGGGTTTTGCAAATTCAGAATAGTCGGGGTTTACAAAGCACTGAAAAGAGGGTGCTTCAAGAGCAAAGTCGGCAAGCTGTGAGAAGCTATATTCTTCGCCTTTCTTTTTGAGATCACGCTGAACTTCCTGAACGAGCCAGAGGCCCATGATGTTTGTGAGGAAACGGATTTTGCCGCCGTAGCCGCCTTCGTTGGTGTAGGATGCTTTTGCGCCCTCGGTACTTATGATAGGTTTGTCAAGCTCTGTGCCGAAAAGTGACCATGTGCCTGATGACACATAGATGAAATCATCTTCTGTGGTGGGAACAGAAATAACAGCAGAAGCTGTGTCGTGGCTTGTGGTGGCGATAACATCGACAGGTTCGACTCCAAGTTCTTCGCAGATATCTGCGCTAAGCTTACCAACAACTTTGCCAGTTTCGATTATATCACACATGATATCGGTAGGAATGCCAAGTGATGACACTAGATCTTTATTCCATTTGCCTTCTCCGAGTTCGAGCATCTGAGATGTGGATGCTATGGTAAATTCGCTCTTTTTCTCACCTGTGAGGAAATAGTTTAAAAGGTCGGGCATAAAGAGGAATTTGTCGGCTCTCTTTAGAAGATCGGCTCTGTATTTTGCAAGGTAGTAGAGCTGAAAAAGTGTGTTGAAGTTCATAATCTGAGTGCCGGTTTTCTTATAGAGCTCATCTTTGCTTATTTCTTTGAAAACTTCCTCAGGGATATTATCGGTGCGGGCATCGCGATAGTGTACAGGGTTTGAGATGAGGTCGCCATGTTCATCGACAAGTCCAAAGTCAACCCCCCAGGTGTCGATGCCGATGCTATCGAAACCGCCTGCGAGCTGAGCTTTTACTATGCCCTGCTTTATCTGATCGAAAAGATAGAGAACATCCCAGTAGAGAGTGCCTCTTACATTTACGCCATTATTTGGGAAACGGTGAATTTCTTTAAGAGTGATTTTGCCGCCGTCAAGAGTGGCTATGATTCCTCTGCCACTTGATGCGCCAAGGTCGAATGCTAAAACTTTTTTCATAACGGGTTTCCTTTCATTACAAAATGTGTTTTATTCTGTTATAAGACATACATTGTTGTCTTTGAGTGCCTGGGAAAGTTCTTCGTCGGGTTCTTTGTCGGTTATAACATAATCGATTTCCCCGAGTGATGCAAGCTTGGCAAAGCTGACTCTGCCTATTTTGCCGCTGTCACAAAGGAAGTATTTGCTTTCAGAATTGGCAAGCATACACTGCTTGATGGCACACTCCTGCTCATTGCTTTCCAAGATGCCAATTTCTTTGGTGATGCCTTTTGCAGAGAAAAACATTTTATTGGCAAAAAAGGATTCTTTAATGCTCTGCTCGGTGAGGGTGCCTGTGAAGGACTGATTGGAGCCAACTATGCCGCCAACACCTATAAGCTTTATGTTTTCACACGATGCAAGCTCAACTATAACCCTTAAGGAGTTTGTGATAACTGTAATATTCTGGAGCTTTTTGAGCTCTCTTGCCATGAAGAATGTGGTGGTGGATGCATCGATAAAGATGGTATCACCCGACACAACATGACTTGCTGCAATAGCAGCTATTCTCTGCTTTGCTTCTACATTTATAGATTTTCTCTTCTCAAGCGAGAGTTCATATGTGGTGCCTTCAATGGGCACTGCGCCACCATGGGTACGACGGAGAGACTCGTTTTTTTCGAGTTTTTCAAGGTCTCGTCTTATGGTTTCTTCGGTTACATCAAGATACTGAGCAAGTTTGCTTACTGTGACAGCACCCTCTCTTGAGAGCTCATCGAGTATAAATTTCTGTCTTTCAGGTGCGAGCATTAAAATCACCTCTTTGATAATTATATAATTATATTAAAACAACGCAGACTCTAAAACTTTATTTGCTTTGTCATCTGCGTTTGCTTTGTTATTTTCTTATTATGCGAACCTTTGCACCGTTCTTTAAACCGGCAGAGTTGGCATCGTCGGTGTCGATGTGCATTTCTACATTGAAATCGTCACGCACTCTTACCTGAACATCATAAAATCTTGTAGGCTTGATGCCTTCTATTTCAACATCCACATAATCGTTGTCGGAAATGTTATGTTCTTTGGCATACTCGGGAGTGAGGTGGATGTGTCGGTTGGCAATGATAACGCCTTCTTTGAGATATACACTTCCCTTGGGGCCAACGAGAACAAGGCGTTCGCTGCCCTTTATATCACCCGAAGGTCTTACCGGTGGGCTGACTTTGAGGGTGAAGGTGTCGGTTCGGGAAATTTCTACCTGAGTATTTTTTCTGACAGGGCCTAAAACTCTTACCTTTTCGATTGATTTGAGAGAAGGACCAACAAGTGTGACAAATTCTTCGGAGGCATATTCTCTGCCCATGAGATATTTGCTCACTCTGAGTTCGTAGCCTTTGCCAAATAAAGTGTCGAGGTCTTCTCTGGAAAGGTGAACATGACGCTGAGATACGCCAACCTTGATTTCGCCTTTCATTTCGCCTACAACCTCTTTGATTGTATCCTGAATTAGTTTTATATCATACAATTGAGTTACCGCCTTTCAAAAGATGCACCACAGGCATCTCAGCTTTCCATGTCAAAGAATTTGATAACTTCGCTATGAGGGTTGGCAATAATTTCTTTGCCATATATCTTGCCAATTTTATCGGCTGCTCTTTCGCCTGCTTCTACTGCAGAATCAACAGCAGAAACACTGCCTGCAACCACGATGGTTACAAGACGGCCGCCAAGGCGCTTTTCACAATGAACAAGGCGAACATCGGCTGTTTTTACCATTGCGTCGAGGCCCTCTATGGCAGCTACTAAACCTTCAATTTCTAAAAGACCGATTGCTTCTGTCATGCCTGCTCCTCCTTATGTAAAAAGCTTTTGGGGAGCTTTTTGTTGTATTTATCTCTGTTGATATCGAGAAGATATCCCATCTTTTCTACCGTTTCAGCAGGACGGGCTATGATGTGGTGAACGATGTATCTGTTTTGTGATTTGGCATAGTTAACGCCTGCTTCAACTGCTGCCTCAACTGCACTAACCTCACCTTCCATTTTCACAACCATGATGAGTGGCACAGGGAAACCCGGTGCAAAAGGACGGTTACGGTCGAATGCAATGATTTTGACATCGGCAGCTTTGGCTGCGATATCGGCAACTCTGACAGCTGTTGAGAAGCTGTATACCTCTATCATTCCAAGTGCTTTCATGCTGACACCTCTTTAGGTAAATTTGTGATATGCGATGCTAAAGAAATTATTATACAATGTGAAGACCGTCAGCCATTACACATCTTCTCTGACGAGTAAATGAATGAGCTGCTGTGATTCCTTCGCCTGTGGGACCTGCGATGGTGAATGTGGTGTAGCCTTCGCCACCTGCGCCTATGCCTGCATAGGAAGGAGCATTTTTAACAAAGATAGTTGTTTCAACTGCTCTTGCAAAAGCAGTGAGACGGTCCACATTTTTGGAGTGAATGTGGGCAGAGTGGCGACAGCCATGTTCTGCTTTAACTGCCATTTCAATTGCTTCGTCAATGTTATCTACTCTTACGATAGCCAAAATGGGCATCATCATTTCAACCTGAACGAAGGGATGGTTTTCGGGGGTTTCACAAATGATGAGGCGTGGATCTGCATCGATGCCGAGCTCTTTCAAGAAGAGGCCTGCATTTTTGCCAACCCATTTTTTGTTTATGGAATACTTACCGTCTTTTTCAACGAGTGCGATTTTAACGAGTTTGTCAACATCGGCACCTTTGAGGAGATATGCACCGTTTTTGGTCATATTCTCGATAAGAGAATCGGCTATTGAGGAGAATGCAAAACATTCTTTCTCAGCAATGCAAGGAAGATTGTTATCAAAGCTTGCACCGTTTACGATGTCTGCTGCAGCCTTTGGAATGTCGGCTGTGTCGTCAACGATAACAGGGGGATTGCCTGCGCCTGCTCCGATTGCTTTCTTGCCTGAAGAAAGAAGTGTGCGTACAACACCGGGGCCGCCTGTTGCAACAAGCATTTTAACATCGGGACATTCCATCATCATCTTGGATGTGTCCATGGTGGGTTTTTTTACTGAAACAACAAGGTTTTCGGGACCACCTGCTGCAATGATAGCACGGTTGCAAAGGTCAACTGCATAGTTGGCAACCTTGCATGCGTTGGGGTGAGGATTGAATACAACAGCGTTGCCGCCTGCAATCATACCCATGGTGTTGCAGATAACGGTTTCACTGGGGTTTGTGGAAGGAGTGATGCTTCCGATAACACCAAAGGGAGCCATCTCAATGAGTGTGAGGCCATCGTCACCTGTCATAACTGAAGGTTTGATGTCTTCGGTGCCGGGAGTCTTGTTTGCAACAAGCTGATGCTTGATGATTTTGTCTTCTACTCTGCCCATGCCGGTTTCTTCTACGCCCATGCGAGCCATAACTTCAGCTTCGTCGAGGGTGAGCTTACGGATGTTGGAAATCATTTTTTCTCTCTGAGCAACAGAGTATGATCTGTAAAGCTTATATGCTTTTTTTACAGCTTCTAAAGCATCTTCCATTCTGTCAAATACGCCGAGCTGACCCTTTGCGTTTGAAACAGTGGGAGCTGTTACATCTTTTAAAACACTTTCTACTAACTGACTGATGTACTTTTCGTCTATCATAATTACACCTCGTTAATTTTATATAATGTTTTGCCAGGTTTCCTTATCGGGATTGGCAATAACAGAGCTATCAAGATACATTGAAGATTCTTTGAGTCTTTCTTTTACGGTGTCGATGGCTGCCTGAACAGCTGCTACCTCACCGGTTATGAGCATGTAGGACTTACCACACATACCCTTGGCTATACGGAGCTCAACAAGTTGAACACGGGAGGTCTTTGAAGCGATATCGGCAGCTACTATGATTGATGCTGCGCTATATGTTTCTAACACACCGAGCGACTGAGGATTGGAAACCTCTGTTGCACCGTAGATGGCAGGGAAAATAGAATCGTCGGGATTGCCGAGCACAAAAGAGTCGACAAGTTTTTCGGGGAATCTCGCCTTTGATGCGTCAACTGCAGCTTTTACTGCACTGAGTTCACCCTGGATGAGAGCTATGTATTTGCCCGGACAGACAACATGAGCTTCGATGAGCTCGACCTTGGCAGTTTTTACCATAAGGTCTGCCGCTGTGATGCCTGTTGAAACTGTGAGATATTCGATCATTGCAAGTGCCTTACTCATTATTTGCCTGACCTCCTCTTGATTATTACATATGTGTCGGTCACATGGGTGACAGTGCCATCGATTGAAGAATGAACATCACTGCCAAGTTTACCTTCGGTGGTGCCGACAAGCTGCCCTTTTTCTACCTTGTCACCTTTTTTGACCACTGCAATTGCAGGTGGACCGATGTGCTGATTGAGCATGATTTTGACTTCGGTAAATTTGGGTGCTTTTTCATCGAGTGTGGCGGGTACATAGTAGCCCGTAACGCCAAGCCTTGAACGAAGACGTCTCATCTGGACCTGTTTGTAGGCTCTGTCGGGAGATACACCTGTGTAGTCGGGTGTTTCGGGAGGTTTGACGCCTTGCTTGCGAAGCTCAGTTCTCACTGTGTTTATGATAGAACGCGGAGAGAGATCCTGAGGGCAGGAATAGAGCTCGCAAAGTCCACATTGTGAACAGTAGAAAGAATTGAGAACTGCCTGTGTGTCGGAGTTCATTCCTTTTGTAACTGCTCTCATGAAAAGATGCGGTTGTATAGGATAACCCAAAATGTTTCTCGAGCAAAGATCAGTGCAAGAACGACACTGACAACAAATGCTCATCGCTTTGCGAATGTTGATGTTTGGGTTGGATAGTCTTTTTTGAATGATGGGGCTGTTCTTTGGAAGAACAAGTATAGCATTTAACTTTTTGGTTATGGGGTCGCTTGGATATACAACATTTCCTGTCATAAGTCCGCCACCCAAAAACATACAGTCGTCCGATTTTGTGCCGCCCGTTAGTGCGACTGCCTCTTTGACTGTGATGCCTACCGGAACCTTAAATGTGCCGGGGTTTTTGATTTCACCTGTAATGGTGATGTATTTTTCTGTTACGTTTTTATCTTCTTCTACTGCATAGTAGGTGTTTAGCATTGTTTCTACATTGTAGACAATTACACCCTCTGTGATGGGCAATTTGCCCGGCTTTACAACCTTGCCTGTGGTTTCATAGATGAGGATTATCTCGTCCCCTACCGGATATACCTTGGGAAGAAGAGCCATTCTGAAACCGGGAAATGAGGGGAGATAGTAGTCGACTCTGTCGATTGCCTCTTTGTAGGAAGGCTTGAGGGCTATTATGACCTCTTTTGCGCCAACAGCTTCCTTTACATAGGAAAGAGCTGTCATTATCTCAGATGTATAGTTTGCAAGGAGCTGACGATGGAGCTTGAATAGCGGCTCACATTCGGCACAGTTTAAAATGATTGTGTCTGCTTTGTCGTTGAGCTTGGCTCCCGACGGAAATCCTGCGCCACCCGCACCGATGATGCCATGGGTTTTCATTATGGATGAAAGCTTTTCGATGGTCAAACTGTGCTCCTCCTTTCTGCGATAACGAAGTTGAACTTATCAGAACTGGTCA
>JAZNBF010000072.1:0-2184 GCA_045586905.1 Clostridia bacterium | reverse complement strand
ATTTAGCAGTGTTCGCAAATGAATTTTGCGAGTCACTGCGTGCTCATCAGCGAGCAAAAAAAGCCATCATAAAAAATCAAGCGCAAAGAGGGGGCTACGGGGGACCTTCCCCCGTAAAGAAAAATGCGGGGGCTACGGGGGACCTTCCTCCGTAAAGAAAAACGTGGGGCTTTGGGGAGACCTCTCCCCGTAAAAAAGGTCTCGGGGAGACCCCTCCCCAAAAAAACTTGTATGAAATCCTCCTCAAAAAGAAAGGATGATACCATGAAAAAACTAATATCACTCTTACTCATAGCTGTTATGGCTATCACTGCCATAACTCCAACCTTTGCCGCAGGCGACGACACTCAGGAGGGCATTGTAAACTACATCAAAACCATTGCCCGTCTCTCTGCAAAGCAAACCATCGAAAGCTATGGTCTGAAAGCCTCTGCCGACTGCATGCAGTCGGGCATCTTCACTGCTCTCTTCGAAGGTGAAGCTCTCACCAAAGAAGCAGAGATAGCCATAGAGGGTGCCGATTTTTCAAGAGCAAAACATCTTGAGTTCTATCTCTACACACCCAATCCGACCGACACAGGCGTTGCCATCGCTCTTTATTCCGACTCCGACTCCACCAAAGAACGTGACTATTACTATGTCGACATAAAAGCCGACTTCTCAGGTTGGGAGTTCTTCACCTTTGCCTTTGACGATTTCAAATCCTTCGGCAAACCAAATGGTTTTGAAAATGTCACAAGTGTAAGCATCATCCCCGGTCACAATGGCGCAAAGGTAGACAAAAGTGCAAAGCTCTATTTCGACGACATCGTCATTCGTGCAGTTGCCACCTGTCGCAATCAGATCGATGGCACCACCAAAGAGCCAAAGCCCGTTGTTCTTATCGATGGCAAAAGCAAAGCAAACGGTGGCCTCAGGCCAACCACCTTTGATGGCATAAAATGTCTCAAATGGGCAGGCACCGAAGACCTCCACACTCCTGCAATTATCCCCATCCCCGAAAATGTTGACCTCAATGACTATGGCGAGATGGTATTTCGCATATACCCCGAAAAAGCCAACCTCAGCTACATCAACATCTATCTCGATGCCGATGACCCCGCAGTTTCCACAAAAGACCTCTACTATGGTGGTTTCACATCCACCTGGGCAGGCGAATGGCGTGATGTCTCCATAAAGCTCCGCACCGATATCCTCGGCGACATCTCCAAGTCCAAAAGTCCCGTTGGCGGACTCGACACCGTGACTCAGCTCCGCCTTGATGCAGTGGGTGGTGGCTCCGATTTCTTCCCTGACACAGTGTACTACATCGAAAGCATCACTCTCCGTGGCACCCACGAGCCTCGTCCTCAGATTACGGGTGAATATATCCTCGATGACCAATACGATTCCTCTTCTATGACCGACTACATTTCTCTCATAAAAGAAAATCACCCAAACCTTTCCCACCCCCGTCTCATCATCACCGATGAGCTTATAGACCGCATACAAAAATACAAAGACACCGATGAATTTCTCAAAAAAGCATATGCCAATGTGTTCCGTCTTGCCGATGCCTATCTCATAACACCCCCTCTCGACTCTCTCAAAGACAGCGGCAAGCTTGGCGACACTGTCAGAGTAAGCACCGACATCGAAGACATCGCATTAACCTGCGGACTTGCCTATCTTTTCACAGGTGACCGCAAATACACCGACCGCATCTGGCAGGAAATAGAGGTTATGACGGGCACCACAAAAAAATGGAGCTCTGTCAACATGCTCGACACAGGCGTAGCTGCCACAGGCTTTGCCATTGCCTATGACTGGTGCTACGATGTGTGGACCGATGAACAGAAATTTATAATGCGCAACACCCTCATGCGCAATCTTTTTGAGGGTGCTATGATTCAGCTTCGCAGAGGCTTTGGCTCGTGGCTTTCACAGCCGGGCAACTGGAACGAAGTTATAGCAAACGGCGTTGTATGTTCAGCTCTTGCCATAGGTGATGAGCCCGGCTATGAGCGCCTTATGAACGAAGCAATAAATCGCACAGTCCACTACCTTCCCATAAAAGGTCTCTATGGCTTTGCGCCCGATGGTGCCTATGGTGAAGGCGGCGCCTATTGGAACCTTGCCCTCAAAACCTTCTTCTTTATGACCAATTCAATGAAAACTGCCATGGGCACAGATGCCGGCCTTGAA
>JAZNBF010000071.1:0-2292 GCA_045586905.1 Clostridia bacterium | reverse complement strand
GCAAACTGTGAGGTCAAATCCGTTTGGAGTGGTGTTTTCCATGTGGATGTCGGGGGTGCAATATTTGCCTTCGCGATAGTCATAGGTGAGGCCATCGTCTTCATAGAGCGAGAAGGTGTCATCGGAGCCTGGATAAACATTTATGATGTAGTCGTGGTCTTTTTCACGAACATATTTCTGAGGCTTCATGGTTACAAACACACTGCCCTCTTTTACAAAGAGTGCGCCTGATTTGCCTTCGGGGATGGTGTAGGAAATCGTCTGATTGCCTTCGTATACATCGCCTGTGAAGAAGTCTACCCATCTGCCCTCGGGGAGTGTGAGGTTCATATCGAACACACCGACATATAGCTTGTCACCAAGCATGTAGGCATTGAAGACATTGTCGAAGCGATCGGTGTCTTCATACATGAGAGAGAGCGGACGGAGAATTGCAAGACCTGTGTCGTATGCTCTGCGTGCCATGGTATAGATGTAGGGCACGAGAGAGGAACGAAGGTTTGCATAGTACTGAATGAGGCTCTCTGTTCTGTCGCCCATAAACCACGGGAACTTCCAGCTTGACCAGCAGAAATACTGCGCCCATGGAAGAAGGAAACCGTAGTGGATTGCTTTTTCATCTTTGGGTTCAAGGTCACAGGTGGTGTTGGAGTGGCCACACATTGCATGGTTCATGAGAGAAAGAATGGTATCGGCTCCGCCGCCCGTGTCGCCTGCCCAGGTTGCGCCGAACTGCTGAGTACCAACATAGGCACCTGCTGTGTTGTAGTGAAGACGACGGCCTGTGTGCTCTTTGAAGCCATTGACCATTTGTCTTGAAAGAAGAACATTATAGACATTGTGAACTTCTTCGTCGAGATATTTGCCGCCCCAGAGACGGTCTCTGTGATGAAGAACCTGCTTTGCGCCATCCATTTTGAAAGCTGACACGCCCTGATCGACAAACTTTTTGAGATGTTCAAACCAGGGAACCTTTTTGTCGGTGATTTTATCCATCTTAACACCTTCGGAAAGGTGTTCGTCAACAATGTGAAGGTCGATATCCTTTTTCTTATTTTCTTCTTTTTCTTCTACGATGCCGTCTTCGTACCACAAAAGGTCATAGTCGCAGCAAAGCCAGAGAGAGAGTTGCATACCCATCATACGAAGAGGATAGAAAAATGTAAAATCTCCCGCCTGAGGTGCCCATTTGGGAATGTAGAAACGCTCAGGATCCCATTTTTTATCGTTGGTTAAATCATAAAAAGTTTCCATCCATTTTGGCTCAAGACCCATAACATCGCACGGAACATTTTCGTCACGGGTTGCCTTTACATCCCAGAGAAGTTCGCGCACATTTATGTTCTCATCGTTATTGACCATGGAAAGACCGTAGGCAAACTCAGGCAAAATGGTGGGTTTGCCTGTAACGGTGGTGAGTTTGTCGATGAGGCCCTTGAGGGAATCTGCTTTGAAAAGGTAGATGTTGAGATCACCTTTTTTGATGCTCATTATGAGTTCGTCGGGATTGGTGACACCGCAATCGAGACAGCTGTTATATGTAGTGTTTAAAAGGATGGCCCAGCCTTTGTCGGAAAGAAGTATCGGCATGGGACCGTAGGACACTACATTGTCTACACAAATGTCTATCTTCAAGCCTCGGAGCATGAGCTGCTTACGGGTAGCATCACCTGCACCGAAAAGTCTCTCCTTTTTGTCAAGTGCTGCTGTGAGAGTATAGCTCTCGCCTATTTTTCCTTTTTTAAAGGTTACATCACCTTTTGCTGCATGAAACAAAATGCCATCGGCTGTTTCTTCAACAATTCCGTCATTTTCGGTTTCTACTCCTGTCTGCAAAATGCCATAGCGTGTGAGCATTGATGCATTGGGATCGCCTTCGAAGATATGATAGATGCCATCCTGAAGTTTTTTGATGTTCATAAAATTACCTCGCCCTCTCTAAATAATATATAAATGAAAATACTTTTTACAAAACACAGGCTTATTGTAACACATTAAAATTTGCAAGTCAACAAGATTTGATTGTATTTATCAAGCTATAATTTATAATATTCCGAACACACAAAAAGACTGTGAAAGCTAATGTTTTCACAGTCTTAAATTGCATCTGATATCAGAAACTGATTTTAAATGTTACATCGCCTGATTTGTGAACATCAGCAGGAAGAGTGAACACTGATGCGCCATCTGCATATTCAAACTCAACATCTGATGCGCCAAGCTTAACAGATGACGGTTTTTTACCGAAAATCTTAACCTGCATGTCGCGAACTTCGCCCAAAGGTTTTACCT
>JAZNBF010000070.1:0-8751 GCA_045586905.1 Clostridia bacterium | reverse complement strand
AGCGGCTTTTTAATATTATTCAGCTTTAATATCTTACAAAAAGCAACTAAATGGTTGATTTTTATGAAAATTAGTGATATAATAGGTTAAAGTTCATTGCTGTGAGGCGTTTATAATGTACAAAATCATAACAAAAAAATCTCTTAATCCAACAGTTACTCTCATGGAGATAGAAGCACCTCTTGTTGCCCGCAAGGCAAATCCGGGGCAGTTTATAATTCTCAGAGTAGATGAAAATGGCGAGAGAATACCACTCACCATTGCAGACTACAATGCCCAAAGAGGAACTGTTACCATTATTTTTCAGATAGTTGGCGCAACCACCGAAAAACTCAACCACAAAAACGAAGGCGACAGCATAGCCGATTTTGTCGGTCCTCTCGGCAGAGCAACCGACACCAAAGGCAAAAAGAAAGTGGCAGTTGTAGGTGGTGGAGTAGGGTGTGCCATTGCATATCCCGTCGCCAAAAAATTTCATGAAGAAGGCACCGAGGTTCATGCAATAATCGGTTTCAGAAGTAAAGACCTCGTTATTTTAGAAGATGAATTCAGAGCTTCCTCATCAAAACTTGTTATAATGTCCGATGATGGCTCAGCCGGCAAAAAAGGCCTTGTTACCGATGCGCTCAGAGAACTCATCGAAAGTGGCGAAGAGTATGATGAGGTCATCACTATTGGCCCTCTCATCATGATGAAGTTTGTCTGCGCTCTCACCAAAGAGTATGGCATCAAAACCGTTGCAAGCATGAACCCCATCATGATAGATGGCACAGGCATGTGTGGTGGTTGCAGACTGACAGTTGGCGGCGAAACCAAATTTGCCTGCGTTGATGGTCCCGAATTTGATGGTCACCTCATCGATTTTGACGAGGCTATGGCGCGGTCAAATATCTATAAAGATTTCGAACGCCATAAACATGAGGAAACATGCAACTTGTTTAGTCAGGAGGTAAAATAAATGCCTAATATGTCTAAAACAAAAAATCCAATGCCTTCTCAGGCTCCCGATATACGCAACAAAAACTTTTCAGAAGTCGCCCTTGGCTACACCGAGGAGCAGGCAATAGATGAAGCAAAGCGTTGTCTTAACTGCAAAAACAAACCATGCGTAAGTGGCTGTCCTGTGCACATAGACATTCCTGCATTTATTGCACAGGTTGCAGTGGGTGATTTTGAAAAAGCATACGATATAATATCCGAGTCAAGCTCACTTCCCAGAGTATGCGGCAGAGTTTGCCCTCAGGAAAACCAATGCGAAGGTAAATGTGTCCGTGGCAAAAACGGTGAAAGTGTTGCCATTGGCAGACTTGAGCGCTTTGTTGCCGACTGGCACAGTGCCCATTCAAGTGCAAAACCATCAAAACCCACTCCAAACGGTCACAGAGTCGCTGTTGTTGGCTCCGGTCCTTCCTCACTTGCCTGCGCAGGTGACCTTGTAAAAAAAGGCTATGATGTCACAATCTTCGAAGCTCTCCACACTCCCGGTGGTGTTTTGGTGTATGGCATACCCGAATTTCGTCTTCCCAAGGCAATTGTTGCCAATGAAATTCAGGCTCTTTGTGACCTTGGTGTCACCATCGCCACCAACACTGTCATCGGCAAAACTCTTTCAGTAGACGAACTTTTGACAGAAGAAGGCTACGATGCAGTTTTCATTGGCTCAGGAGCAGGCCTTCCCAAGTTTATGAACATAAAAGGCATCAACTTAAAAGGCGTATACTCTGCAAATGAATTCTTAACCCGTGTCAATCTCATGAAAGCATATCTTCCGGGCAGCGACACTCCCATTCAAAAGGCCTCAAAGGTTGTTGTTGTAGGTGGCGGCAATGTTGCCATGGATGCTGCAAGATGTGCCAAAAGGCTTGGAGCCGATGAGGTAACAATTGTATACCGTCGTTCTCTCGACGAGCTTCCTGCCCGAAAAGAAGAAGTCGAACACGCAATGGAAGAAGGTATCATATTCAACCTCCTCACCAATCCCGTAGGCATCAATGGCACAGACGATGGCTTTGTCAAGTCCATGACATGTGTCAAAATGGAACTTGGTGAGCCCGATGCTTCAGGCAGAAGACGCCCCGTTGAAAAGCAGGGAAGTGAATTTGCCATCGACTGCGACAGCGTTATTATGTCAATCGGTACATCACCCAATCCTCTCATCAAGTCAACCACCGATGGTCTCGACACCGAAAGCTGGGGTGGCATAATTGCCGATGAAAAAGGCAGAACCACAAAAGAAGGTGTGTTTGCCGGTGGTGATGCAGTTACAGGTGCTGCCACTGTCATACTTGCAATGGGTGCAGGCAGAACTGCTGCTCAGTCAATTGATGAATATATAAAAAATAAACAATAAAAAATAAAAAGTTTAGCGGACATACATCCGCTAAACTTTTTTATAATATTTCCGATATAAGAAGATATCCCACAATAATAATTAAAATCGGGTCTGTTTCATCGCTTCCTTTGAGCAGAAAAATTAAGAGCCCAATCAATATAAGGTCATCAAGCTCGAGAGTTTTTTCCGATAAAACATTTGACTTTTTTGTTATTGTTATCTCTTCAGATTTTGCACCATTTATATCTTCTTTGATTTCATATGTATCGTTGCTTTTTTCGGGCACGATTATCTGACCTCTGTCTATGCTGTTTCGCTGCGAACCGTACCCGTCATAATATCTTTTATACACAGACTACACCTCACAAATCTTTAAATAGCGATGAGAGCTGAGTGAGCTTGAGCATCTTAACAGCTCTGTCTATATTTGATGCTCTCGTATCTCTCATATAAGGTCTCAGAGCGTTTAAGAGGTTTATCCTTTTGTCACTGCCTGTGTTTATTTTTGAAATTGCGTTTTTTACATTCAATATAAATTCGTCATCGCCGTTTTTTGCCGGAACATCAGCATCAGAGGCACCGCTTCCTAAAAGTGAGCTGAACATACTCATCGTCTCAGGATCGGAAAGCAGTGATTTTAATTTGTCGCCTAATTCATCAGCCATGAAAAACCCTCCTTATTTTAAAAAGCTGTTGATTTTTTTGAGTAGGGCAGGGTTTTCTGAAATAAGCTTTATAAGCTCGTCATCCGATGTGTTTTTCAGTTTGTCTGCCACCGACCCAAGGCCCATTTTTCTCAGTTTTTCAATTGCAGCGTTTTTATCAATTGTGCCAAGTCTTTTCCTTATATCATTTTCACTTGTGACAGAACCTGCAATATTTCCGCTGCCTTCCAAAAGGCTTTTTATTATTTCATCTGCATTCTTGTTCATTACATATCACCCTTTCCTAACTAAATATATGCAAAAAGGCTTTCATATGTTCCTTTTGCTCGGGCCAAAACGTAGAAAATCCCGCTTTTATGCATTTATGCATAATTTATGCGCATAAAAGTTTTGCAATAATATAGATTTGTTAAAAATATACATTGATTTATTTGCGAATATATTGTATAATTATACATAAGCAGTAAGATATACTAAAATTTACCGAGGAGATACAACAATGAAACATTTAATCAGTCTTTACGATTGCACCACCGAAGAAATACATAACATTTTAAAACTTGCCATCAAATTAAAATCAGAAAACAAACAGGGAATAGCCCATCCCATTTTAAAAGGCAAATCACTCGGCATGATATTCACCAAGTCCTCCACCCGTACGAGAGTATCATTTGAGGTGGGTATGTATCAGCTCGGGGGTCAGGCACTCTTTTTGTCGGCAAATGATATTCAGCTTGGCAGAGGCGAGACCATATATGACACTGCAAATGTCCTTTCGAGATACCTCGACGGTATTATGATCCGTACCTATGCCCATCAGGATGTTATCGACCTTGCAAAATACGGTTCCATCAGCATCATAAACGGTCTCACCGACTATCTCCATCCCTGCCAGATTCTTGCCGACCTTCAGACAATATACGAGCACAAGGGTAAGCTCGAGGGTCTCAAGCTCTGCTATGTTGGCGATGGCAACAACATTTCCAACTCTCTTCTTCACGGTTGCACAAAGGTTGGCATGGACATCGCTGTTGCATCTCCGAAAGGCTATGAATGTGATGCCGAATGTATTGATCATGCCAAAGAAACAGCCAAAAAGACAGGCTGCAATGTCATTCTAACCCAAGATCCCAAAGAGGCTGCAAAAGATGCCGACATAATAGTTACCGATACATGGGTAAGCATGGGTCAGGAAAGTGAAAAGCAGGAGCGCATCAAAATCTTCGGCAGCTACACAGTCGATGACAATCTTTTCTCTCTGGCAAAAGATGATGCCATTTTCATGCATTGTCTTCCTGCATACAGAGGCTATGAGGTTACCGACTCTGTCATAGACGGTCCCCGTAGTGTGATTTTCGACGAAGCTGAAAACAGACTCCATGCTCAAAAAGCTGTCATGGCCACTCTTATGGCAGACTGAAAATAAAATAATCAAAAAAGGTCGCATATTGCGGCCTTTTTTTTGAAAAATTTTACTGTTTAATTATTGTTTAGCTTCATACTGTTTTTGGAATAATAAACAGGTGATGACTATGAAAGAAATTCTGAAAAAACATTCGAAGCGTATAAAAATTTTAGTGTTTGTTTGTGTGTTTGTATTTTTTATCGGCAAAACTATATATGATTTTGCACCTCTCATTTTAATTAGAAATGCTTTTGCAAATACAATCGACAAATACAAATCGGATTTCGTGGAACCCTTTTATGGAGCAAACCTTGTTGCATCTGAGATGGGATATACACAAGGCGATGGCAGCACAAAAAAAATTCATGCAGTTTTTGACAGTTCAGTTGTGGGTTTTTCTTTCTCTGGACCTGACTCTGTGTACTATACAATCCCTTTGGAAAACATAAAAAAGCTTTTAGCTTCCGATGAACTTTGCAATTTGTTCCTCGGCTCCAAAAAACTGAGCAACACATCAAAACGCCTTTCGTTAGTTCCTGCTCTGTTAAACTTAAAGGTCAACGAAAAATTTGATGTTAAGTTTTTGGAAAAAACAATTTCAAATATGAACTTTAAATGGAGCAGGGGAGCTTTTTTTCAAAAAGAAAAAAGTTTTTCCTTTTCAATACCAACTGAAGTGATTGCTGAAATAATCGGAAGTGTTTTTATCTATGAAACTGACTATGAAAAAAATCTGAAATTGAAGCTGCTCGATTTTGCAGATGCGAAAGACGATGAATATCTTTTCAAAATTAAAATTTATGATAACCTGATTGAAACCATAGAATGTGTTACACATCCCGAAAAGGATATGTCATATATAATGCGAATAAACACTTTCGGTCCTGAGATATGTTTTTATATTGATTCATTGAATAGACAAAGCGAAAAAAACATATTTTCTGTCAAGTCGAAGATTTATAAAAACCAAGGCGGGAAAACTATGGAGCTCAGCATTAAAAACAGTTTAAAAGACAAAGCAAAAGAAATACTCGTTTTACGTATGACACCCGACTATGGCAATGAAAAATCCACATACAGACTAAAAAGTATATATTCTCTCACTGTGGGAGAGCTCTTTGAAATCGGCAAAACTATTTCCGACGCTTTGTAGTCTGATTTCAGACATGTCTAAATATATAGTTAAATGGTGAAAAAATAGCATTTTTTGGTAATTTTATATTTGACACTGTAAAAGCTTTATGATATAATGTATTTGGTTAAAGCTTGACTTTTGAATAGTCATTAAAATATAAGAAATGAGGTAACAGGTATGAAACAATTGGATTTAGCAAAGTATGGCATTACCGATGTTAAGGAGATTATTCACAATCCTTCTTACGAAGATCTTTTTATTGCCGAAACAGATCCTTCTTTGGAAGGCTTCGAAAAAGGTCAGGAAACAGAGCTCGGTGCTGTTAATGTTATGACCGGTATCTACACAGGTCGTTCGCCCAAAGACAAATTCATCGTTATGGATGATAATTCAAAAGACACTGTATGGTGGACTTCCGACGAATTCAAAAACGACAACCACCCCTGCTCCGAAGAAACATGGGCAAAGCTTAAAGATATGGCTACCAAAGAACTCTCCGGCAAAAAGCTCTATGTTCAGGACGTTTTCTGCGGCACAAATGCCGACTCCCGCATGGCTATCCGTTTTATAATGGAAGTTGCATGGCAGGCACACTTTGTAAAAAATATGTTCATCAACCCCACAGCCGAAGAGCTTGAAAACTTCGAGCCTGATTTTGTATGCTACAATGCATCCAAAGCAAAGGTTGAAAATTATGAAGAGCTTGGTCTCAACTCCGAAACTGCAGTTGTATTCAACATCACTTCCCGTGAACAGGTTATCTTAAACACCTGGTACGGCGGTGAAATGAAAAAAGGTATGTTCTCAATGATGAACTACTACCTCCCCTTAAAAGGTATGGCTTCCATGCACTGCTCAGCCAACACCGACATGGATGGTAAAAACACTGCACTCTTCTTCGGTCTTTCCGGCACAGGCAAAACCACCCTTTCAACCGATCCCAAGCGTCTCCTCATCGGTGACGACGAACACGGTTGGGACGATAACGGTGTATTCAACTTCGAGGGTGGCTGCTATGCTAAGGTTATCAACCTCGACAAAGAATCCGAACCCGACATCTACAATGCTATCAAACGTAATGCACTTTTAGAAAATGTAACTGTTGATGCAAATGGTGTTTGCGACTTTAGTGATGGCTCTGTTACAGAAAACACTCGTGTTTCCTTTCCCATCGACCACATCGAAAAAATCGTTCGCCCCGTATCTGCTGCACCCGATGCTAAAAATGTTATCTTCCTTTCAGCAGATGCATTCGGCGTACTTCCTCCTGTTTCTGTTCTCACACCTGAGCAGGCACAGTACTATTTCCTCTCCGGCTTCACCTCAAAGCTTGCAGGTACAGAACGCGGCATCACAGAACCTACTCCCACATTCTCCGCTTGCTTCGGTCAGGCTTTCTTAGAGCTCCATCCCACAAAATATGCCGAAGAGCTTGTTAAGAAAATGGAAAAGAGCGGTGCTAAAGCATACCTCGTAAACACAGGCTGGAATGGCACAGGCAAGAGAATTTCCATCAAAGATACACGTGGCATCATCGATGCTATCCTCGATGGCTCTATCCTCAAAGCTGAAACTAAAACTATTCCTTACTTCAACCTTGCGGTTCCCACATCTCTCCCCGGTGTTGACACAGGCATTCTCGATCCCAGAGATACCTATGCCGATGCTTCCGAGTGGGAAACAAAAGCAAAAGACCTTGCAGGACGTTTTGTTAAAAACTTCGAAAAATACACCGGCAACGATGCAGGTAAAGCACTTGTTAAAGCAGGTCCCGAGCTTTAATTTTAAAAATTCACAAAAAAATCGGTTGCATTTTTGCAACCGATTTTTTGCGTATTAAAATACCTTATATTATTCTTTCAAAAATTCTCTTCATTTGTTCAACCTTTTCTTTGTCAGGCGAACTTGATATAAACCGTATTGTACCAATCGACTCCGATTTGTTTATACCACCAATTTCTTCCAGTCTTCTCTTTGTCTCTTTTGCTGTACCTTTGCCTCCGTCATAGATGGCTACATCACATCCCATAGCATTTTTTATCAGGTGTGTAATGTGAGGGTAGTGTGTACAACCGAGAACTATTGCTCCCGGTTTATCTTTTTCAAAAGGCGCAAATAAATCTTTGAGATATTCCTCTATAACGTGTGTGTTGCCTGTATATTCTTCAATAAGCTCTGCAAGGTCGGGGCAGGGAAGAGGCACTATCTCTGCGTTAGCTTCATGAATCTTCATAAGCTCTAAAAATTTTTGCCTTTTAAGTGTTACCGGAGTCGCCATAACAACGACCTTTTCGCCTTTGTGTTCATATGATGCAGGTTTTATGGCAGGCTCAATTCCGATAACAGGCACACTTAAAACATTTCTCAGCTTTGTTGCTGCCACGCTGGTTGCAGTGTTGCAAGCGATAACCACTGCCTTTGTTCCAAGCTCTGTGAGGGTGTCTATGGCATTTTTTGTGAGCATCTCTATCTCATTGTCAGATTTTGAACCATATGGCGCATTAAGGCTGTCTCCGTAATATATATAATTTTCATTTGGCATAAGGGCATAAAGCTCTTTTAGAACCGATAGTCCGCCCACTCCGGAGTCAAATACTCCAATGGGCATTTCATTATTTTTCATTGAAATTGCTCCGATAAAGTTGATTTTTTATAATATACTAATGGTATGATGTGCTTCAAAAAGTCCGCCTGATTCAAGACAAACAACACCTTTTTTCTCACTTATTTCATATGAAGAATCGGCCGAGTCAGGACATGTTGTCCACGGCTCAATGCACACAAACTGAGAACCGGGTGGTGTCCACAGAAGCAAACATGGGAAATCTTCAAAATCGACTCTGATTCTCTGTCCTTCTTTTTTGTGCACGAGGTATACAAAGTTGCTCTCGGGGTTTTCACACATAACAGTGCGTTTGCCTTCGAAAAGGTCATCACTAAGGGAAATTACAGTGTGACCGTCAACTGAGCTTATATTTTCTTTGGGGATGATGTCTGTACCGCAAATGTATGGTTCCGCACTTTCTTCCTTTTCAAAGTGAATTTCATATTCACTTAGCCCTTCAAGACAATAGTAGCTTTCGTGTGAGCCTATGCCGAAATACATATCGCATTTACTGTCATTTATAACCTCATAGCTTACGTCAACTGAATTGCCGAGCAATTTGTATGTAACAATAAGCACAAAATCAAATGGATAAACTTTTTTTGTTTC
>JAZNBF010000069.1:0-15487 GCA_045586905.1 Clostridia bacterium | reverse complement strand
AAAATAAAATCATTTCCATTATTTTTGTGCGATTTTAATTGGTGGCGCAGAAGATTTCTGCGCGTCGCCAATGGCACAAAGCTTACGAAGAAAAGCCGACAGCTGAAATCAAGCGAAAGAGAGGGGTTTCAGGGGAGAACTTCTCCCCTGAGAAAAGTTCAGTGAGACCGAAAAAACCGTCGAGAAAACATCAGCGGAAGGGTGGGGTTTCGGGGAGGCCTCTCCCCGAAAAAAGAAAAAGTGCTTTCGGGCGCTCTCCCGGAAAAGATTAATTCAGTATATATATTCCAATGTTAAGATACAGCGCAAAAAGACACCATATGAGATACGGAATCTGGAGATTACCGCACCACATGCACACCTTTTTAAACTCGGCTATCATATATACAATGATGGCAACGAGGAAAATAAGCCACACAAGTGAGAAAAGAAAGGCTCTTAAATTGAAGAATATGATGCTCCACAAAAAATTAACCCCGAGGTTCACTGCATATATGGTGAGAGGGCGTTTTATGGTGTCGGGATTTTCTTTGCCTTTTTCATATACGCCCCCTGCTCCTATACCCATGAGCACAAAAAGAACGGTCCACACAACAGGAAAGAGCCAGGACGGAGGCGAAAGAGGTGGCTGACGGAGGGTGGCATAGATGTCCATGCTTCCCTTTGTCACAAGGGCGGAAAGTGCCCCCACCAAAAGCGCTATTACTACGGAAATAATGTACGGTTTGTATTTTTTCAGCATAAAATCACTCCTGTATTAAAGTATAATAAATAACACTCATTTTAATACAAAATTTATAGACAAAAAAGACTCCGAAAATTTATACAAACTGCCGATTTTTTTAAAACTTGGCAATCTCAATTGACAAAAAATGTGGGTTTTGGTATTATTATAAGTAAGAATACCAATCAAAAATTGCTGACTTTTCTTCTTTACGAAAGTCAGCATATTTTGGGTATAAAACAGGAGGTTTTTTTATGAAACTTATTTATGGAGTAAATGACAAACCAAAATTCGGTCAGCTTATCATCTTTGCCATTCAGCAGCTCCTGGCGATTATGACCGCAACACTCGTTGTGCCTGTTATCATAGGCAACGGTATGAGCCCCGCAGCAGCACTTTTCGGTGCAGGTGTGGGCACACTCGTATACATTCTCTTTACCAAGAAAAAAAGCCCTGTATTTTTGGGTTCATCGTTTGCTTTCATAGGTTCAATGCTTGCAGCCTTTGCAGGCGGTGTATCTATGAGTCTTGGCTATCTCGGCATAATCATCGGTGCAGCCTTTGCAGGTCTTGTATATGTTGTAATCGCTATCATCGTTAAGCTTGTAGGCGTTAAATGGATTGACAAGGTAATGCCTGCAACCGTTATCGGACCTGTCGTTGCTATCATCGGCCTTTCCCTTGCAGGCAATGCAATAGGCGACCTTTTAAAGGGCGGCGTTCTCAGTGCTGAAGGTGCTCCCGTAGCATCTCCCTTCGTAGCTCTTATCTGCGGTCTTGTAACACTTTTCATCACCATCGTATCTTCCACCTATGGTAAGAAATACGGCAAGCTCATTCCTTTCATCTTTGGTATCCTTGGCGGCTATGCAGTAGCTGCAATCTTCACCATCATTGGTAATGCTTGCGGCAACGATGCACTCAAAGTTTTAAATGTTGCTCCTTTCCTTGCACTTGCACCTGAGGGCAAAATCGCACTTGAAACATTTGTCAAAGTGCCCGATTTCACATTCCTTACAGCTCTCAAGGGAGTTGGCGAAATTAACTCAGTATACATCGGCACAATCGCTGTTGCATATGTTCCTGTTGCATTCGTTGTATTTGCAGAGCATCTCGCAGACCACAAAAACATTTCTTCTATCATTGAAAAAGACCTTCTTTCTGAGCCCGGTCTCCACAGAACACTTCTCGGTGACGGTGTTGGCTCCATGGTAGGTGCCTTCTTCGGCGGTTGCCCCAACACAACCTATGGTGAATCTGTTGGCTGCGTAGCTATCACCAAAAACGCATCTGTATACACAATCATTACCGCTGCAGTACTTGCAATAATCATTTCCTTCATCTCACCTTTCATCGCATTTGTTAACTCAATCCCCTCATGTATCATGGGTGGTGTATGTATGGCTCTTTACGGTTTTATCGCAGTGTCAGGTCTTAAGATGATTCAGGGTGTTGATCTCAACCAGAACAAAAACCTCTTTGTTGTTTCCACCATCCTTATCGCAGGTATCGGCGGTCTCACACTCACATTCGGCAAAGTAACACTCACATCTGTTGCATGTGCGCTTATCCTTGGTATACTTGTTAACCTTTGTGTATCAAAAGCTAAAGACGAATAATAATAAAAATAAAAGGAGACTGTAATGGGTAGAGTAACAATTTTTGATCATCCTCTTATTCAACATAAAACATCAATACTCAGAGACATTTCCACTTCCAACAAAGAATTCAGAGAATCTGTTGAAGAAATCACAATGCTCATGTGCTATGAGGCTCTTAGAGACCTTCCTCTCGAAGAGGTAGAGATAGAAACTCCCATCTGCAAAACAAAGCAGAAGATTATAAAAGGCAAAAAGCTTGCCATTGTGCCAATTCTCAGAGCAGGACTCGGCATGGTAAACGGTCTTTTAAATCTTGTGCCCTCTGCTAAAGTCGGCCACATCGGCATGTACCGTGACGAAGAGACTCTTCAGCCTCACGAATACTACTGCAAGCTTCCGCCTGACATTGATGACAGACTCATTGTTGTGGTAGATCCCATGCTTGCCACAGGCGGCTCTGCAATAGATGCCATCGGACAGATTAAGTCTTATGGCGGCAAAAACATCAAATTCCTTTGCCTTATTGCTGCACCTGAGGGCATCGAAGCTCTGAGCAAGGCTCATCCCGACGTGGAAATCTATTGTGCCAATGTTGACGAGTGTCTCAACGAAAATGGCTACATCGTTCCCGGTCTCGGCGATGCAGGCGACAGAATTTTCGGCACAAAATAAAATGAATTCAAATACCATCCCGAAATCTCTTTGGGATGGTATTTTTGTCTTTAAAATCCAATTGAAAAATGCAACCTTTTATGGTATAGTATTGTATTATATACAAAAGGAGACACCAATGAAAACACAAACTCTGCCAAACGAGACAAAAAAAGACAAATCCATTCTCACAAATCCCCTGCTGCTCACACTTCTTGCCACACTCTGCTGTGCTCTGTGGGGCAGTGCCACTCCGTTTATAAAGCTTGGCTATGCGATGATACTGCCCGAGAAAAATGTTTCGTCAACTCTTCTTTTTGCAGGCATCCGTTTCTTCCTCGCAGGCGTGCTCACCATCATAATATACAGCATAGCTCAGAGGAAATTTCTCTACCCCAAAAAGAAAAATCTTTTAAAGGTTGCAAACCTTTCTCTTTTTCAGACCATACTCCAATACACTTTTTTCTACATTGGTCTTGCCAACACCACAGGTGTTAAGGGCACCATCATAAGCGGCTCAACCACATTTTTTGCAATTCTTTTTGCATCACTTGTGCTCAGACAGGAAAAGCTCACCTTCCAAAAGATGTTTGCATGTATCTTAGGCTTTGCGGGAATTGTAATCATAAACCTTAACGGTCTTAAGCTGAGTTTCAATTTCTTCGGCGATGCATTTGTTCTTTTCTCCACCATGGCGAGCGCAGCTTCGGCAGCTCTTGCAAAAAAATACTCTTCCGACGAAGAGCCTGTCGTGCTCAGTGGCTATCAGTTTGCCCTTGGCGGACTTGTGCTCATGGCAATAGGCTTCTCCCTTGGCGGCCGCATCAGTGTGACAAGCCTCTCTGCTTTGGCGGTGCTTTTGTATCTGGCAGTTCTTTCGGCAGTTGCCTATTCGGTGTGGTCGGTGCTTTTAAAATACAACCATGTGTCTAAAGTCACAGCCCACAGCTTTCTCATTCCCGTTTTCGGCGTGCTCCTTACAAGTCTTTTGCTCAGCGAATCAAGCGGCGTTCACACAGCTAACATCATCATTTCACTTGTGCTCGTGTGCCTTGGCATAGCCATAAACAAGTAATGCGTTGCATAGCAACGCATCGATATGAATTCTATCGAATTCCCGATATGTCAAAAAGACTCGATATGTGCTTCGCACTCGATATGTCGTTAACGCGACGAGAATTCATATCATATCGGGATTGAGCGAAGCGAAAACATATCGATTTTACGAAAGTAAAAATATCGAGCGAACTTTAGTTTGCATATCGACAAAAGATTTGCATCTAAACCTTACATGTTGCAATACTAACAAAACCGAAAGGAGACAAACTAAAATGAAAAAATTTATTTCTCTTGCTTTAGTTTTAGCACTTATGACTGCATCTACGGTTTCTTTCGCGTTTACCGATGTAGACAAATCCCACTGGGCAGATGAATACATCACAAAGCTCACATCTGATGGCATCATAAATGGCTACGAAGACGGAAGCTTCCGCCCCGAAGGTCTTGTCACCAAAGCAGAGCTTGCAAAGCTTATTGCCAAATCATTCAACCCCGAGGGAAAAGGCGGAAACTTTTCGGACATTTCTTCTCACTGGGCAAACAAATATATCACACAATGTGCAAAGCTTTTTTATGCACCCTCTTCTAAGTTTTTGCCCGACCATCCTGCCACAAGGGCAGAGGTGGCATATGCTCTTGCCAATGTGCTTTCGCTTGAGGCGTCTGAAGATGTAACCTTTTCCGACTCTGGCACCGTCGCAGATGAGATGAAAAACGAAGTGTCGGCCATGGTTGGCGCAGGTCTTATGAATGGCTATGAAGACGGAACCATAAGAGGCGACGGTTTTGTAACAAGGGCAGAAAGTGCGGCGCTCATTGTGAGAGCAAAGGAATATAAGGCTCCCGAAGCTGAAAAACCCGAAGAAAATCCCGAAGAAAAACCCGAAGCGCCATCCGACAAAGACCACATCTACACCCTTTATCCTCTCAAAGATCTTCTTCTTGTAAAAAGCGTCACCACCTCTGTCGATGCCGACGGAGACGAGGTGTGCAAAATCACCTACTCTGTGGCAGGTGACGAGGAGAAAACCTACACCTCAAAAGTGAAAAAGGATGCCGACATAACCGTTGTGGGCACAAAGCTCTCTTTGGATGCTCTTGCGCCCGGCGATGTGTTTATGATAGACACTGCATTTTTAGGCTACATTTCAACCATTATTGTTGTTTCATCGTTTGGCGAGGCCACACCTCCCATTTCCATCCCCTCTGTTCTCACCCACGGTGCAGGCGGAAGGTATGAGTTCTGGGCAGGCACGGTTCTCTCCTATGAATCAAAAACAAACACAGTCGTGCTCGATGTTTTCGATGGCACCACTACTTTGGAAGTCATAGCGAAAAAAACCACACCCGTTTCTGTCTTTATGCAAAATGGTTCAAAACACCGTTGGGAATCCGACAGCTTTAATGCCATAGACGAGGGAAGCTTTGTGCTGGTTCGCTTTGAGGACGACACAGTGACAGAGATCATCGTTAAAAACTGACACCAGGAACCCGAAAGCCAAAGGTTTTCGGGTTTTTCTATTGATAATTTTCGGATATGTGATATAATATATATGGGTAAATATATCACATTATAAAAATTTATTTCTGTCTTTCAAAAAGAGGTGACGGTAACATGCCCGATTTAAAAGTAGTGTCAAAATTTGAGCCCATGGGCGACCAGATAAATGCAATAAAAACTCTGTCACAAGGCATAACAGACGGTAAAAGATGTCAGGTTTTAAAAGGCGTCACAGGCTCGGGCAAAACCTATACCGTTGCCAAAACCATTGAAGCAGTAAACAAGCCAACCCTCGTGCTTGCCCACAACAAAATCCTTGCGGCTCAGCTTTGCTCTGAGCTCAAAGAGTTTTTCCCCGACAATGCAGTGGAATATTTTGTGTCGTACTATGACTACTATCAGCCCGAGGCATACATTCCCCACACCGACACCTATATAGAAAAAGACGCCATGATAAATGACGAGATAGACCGTCTGCGCCACAGTGCCACAGCGGCACTTCTGGAGAGGCGCGATGTCATAATTGTGGCAAGTGTATCGTGCATATACGGTCTCGGCGATCCCGACGACTACAAAAACCTCATGATAGCTCTACGTGTGGGCACAGAGACAGACCGTAACGAGCTTCTCAGAAAGCTTGTTGAAATCCAATACACCCGTAATGACATCTCTTGCGAGAGAGGCACTTTCAGAGTGAGAGGCGATGTGGTGGAGGTGTTCCCTGCATCATCACACGAGAGCGCCATCCGCATCGAATTTTTTGGCGATGAGATAGAAAGAATATCCGACATCGACATCGTGACAGGCGAAATCAAAGCCTTTCGCAGCTTTACCACCATTTTCCCTGCGTCTCACTATGCCACCACCGATGTCAAAATGAAAAGAGCACTTGTGTCTATAAGAGAAGAGCTCGACGAGAGGGCAAAGGAGCTTGGCGATGCCGGCAAGCTTCTTGAGCAACAGAGAATCATACAGCGCACAAACTATGACCTCGAAATGATGCAGGAAATAGGCTTTTGTCAGGGCATTGAAAACTACTCCCGTCACATCTCGGGCAGAGCTCCGGGCAGTGCGCCCTACACCCTCATGGACTATTTCCCCGACGATTTTCTCCTTGTTATAGACGAGTCGCATGTGACAATCCCTCAGGTGAGAGCCATGTACAATGGCGACCGTTCGCGAAAAGAAACCTTGGTTGACTTCGGCTTTCGTCTGCCATCGGCTTTCGACAACCGTCCTCTTTGCTTTTCGGAATTTGAAGAGAGGATAAATCAGGTCATCTATGTGAGCGCCACCCCTGCTGAATATGAGGTGGCAAACTCGGGAGGCGATGTGGTAGAGCAGATTATCCGTCCCACAGGTCTTGTCGATCCCGAAATTATCATAAGGCCCGTTCAGGGACAGGTTGACGATTTGTGTGCAGAAATAGATGAAGTCACCAAAAAAGGCGACAGAGTTCTTGTCACCACCCTCACCAAAAAAATGGCAGAGAGCCTCACCGACTACATGAGAGGAGTTGGCATAAGGGTAAAATATCTTCACTCCGAGGTGGAAACCCTCGAGAGAATGGCAATCATAAGAGATTTGCGACTCGGTGTGTTTGATGTCTTGGTGGGCATCAACCTTTTGAGAGAAGGTCTCGACATACCCGAGGTTTCCCTTGTGGCAATACTCGATGCCGACAAGGAGGGCTTCCTCAGAAGTGAAACCTCACTTGTGCAGACCATAGGCAGAGCTGCGCGTAATGCCTCATCCAGAGTCATCATGTATGCCGACACCGTCACAGGCTCTATGCAAAGGGCGATTGACGAAACCAATCGCAGACGTGACATTCAGACAGCCTACAACGAAGAACATGGAA
Source organism: Clostridia bacterium (assembly GCA_045586905.1). Classification (GTDB taxonomy): domain Bacteria; phylum Bacillota; class Clostridia; order UMGS1810; family UMGS1810; genus RGIG1828. The sequence continues at coordinate 8,090 of JAZNBF010000069.1, read as the reverse complement.
TAACACCTACCACCATAAGAAAAGATGTGCACGACATCATCAAAACCTACGAAAAAGCCTCGTCTGCTCCATCACAGGGCATCTCGGAAGAAGACAGCGCAGAGGTTAAGATACAAAAGCTTACAAAGCTCATGAAAGAAGCGTCCGACAATCTCGACTTTGAGATGGCGGCAGTTTTCAGAGATGAAATCATTAAATTGAAAGGTAAGAAATAGGGTAAGGAACAATGAAAGAGTACATCCGCATAAAAGGTGCGTCACAGCACAATCTCAAAAATATAGACGTCGACATCCCCCGTGAAAAGCTTGTTGTCATAACAGGTCTTTCAGGCTCGGGCAAATCGTCGCTTGCCTTCGACACCATCTATGCCGAGGGGCAGAGACGCTATGTGGAGTCGCGTTCGTCATATGCCCGTCAGTTTTTAGGTCAGATGGACAAGCCCGATGTGGAATACATCGAGGGCCTTTCACCTGCAATCAGCATCGACCAGAAGACCACAAGCAAAAATCCACGCTCCACTGTGGGCACTGTAACCGAGATTTATGACTATCTCCGTCTGCTCTATGCAAGAGTGGGCACTCCTCACTGTCCAAACTGCGGCAAGGTGATTCATCAGCAGTCGGTTGATGAGATTGTCGACTCCCTCATCGCCATGGGAGAGGGCACAAGAGTTCAGATTCTCGCACCCGTCATCCGTGACAAAAAGGGTGAACACGCCAAGATAATAGAAGATGCACGCAAAAACGGTTATGTGAGAGTGAGAATAGACGGTAATGTGCGCGACCTTTCGGAGCAGATAAACTTAGAGAAAAAGCATCGCCACACCATAGAAATTGTGGTGGACCGCATAATCATAAAAGAGGGTGTCACAGCCCGTCTCACCGACTCGGTGGAAACTGCGGCAAAGCTCGGCTCGGGCCTTGTTGTTGCCGATATGTTTGACAAGGGAGAAAAGATATTCAGTCAGAACTATGCCTGCAAAGACTGCGGCATAAGCATGGAGGAGCTTTCTCCCCGTATGTTTTCGTTCAACTCGCCTTTTGGCGCATGCCCCGAGTGCTCGGGACTTGGCAGCTTTATGAAAATTGACCCCGAGCTCCTCATTCCCGACCCCAAAAAGTCCATCTATGACGGAGGCATCTGCGCATTTGGATGGGGCAATGTGTCGGACGGTACAACGTATTGGAGTGCTTGGCTTGATGCTCTTTGCAAAAAATATAATTTCGACAAAAAAACTCCCATCTGCGACCTGCCCAAAGAGATTATGGACATTGTGCTCTACGGAAGCGACGAGCCTCTTTCCATCAACCATCAGGGGTACAAAAAGACCTCTTTCTTTGAAGGCGTAATCACAAATCTTGAAAGGCGCTATAACGATTCGTATTCGGCATATTCGAAAAATGAGATAGAAAACCTCATGGGCTCTGTGCTCTGCAAAGCCTGCAAGGGTAAGCGTCTGCGCCCCGTAAGCCTCGGTGTTAAGGTGGGAGGGGTAAACATATCGGAGCTCACCGATATGAGCGTGCAGAAAATCAGTGAATTTTTTGAAAATCTGTCTTTCACACCGCATCAGGAGATGATTGCAAAGCAGATACTCAAAGAAATCGGTGCAAGACTTAAGTTTTTGAAAGATGTCGGTTTAGAATATCTCACTCTTTCAAGAAACGCAGGCTCTCTTTCGGGTGGTGAGGCTCAGAGAATACGCCTTGCCACACAGATTGGCTCAGGTCTCACAGGAGTCCTCTACATCCTCGACGAGCCGAGCATAGGTCTTCATCAGAGAGACAACTCCAAGCTCATTGAAACCCTCAAAAATCTGCGCGACCTCGGCAACACACTCATCGTGGTGGAGCACGACGAAGACACCATGCTCGCTGCCGACCACATCATAGACATAGGCCCCGGTGCAGGTGTTCACGGCGGATATGTTATGGCCCAGGGCACTGCCGAGGAAATAATGAAATCGGAAAAAAGCATCACAGGTCAGTACCTCTCGGGCGCAAGAAAAATAGATGTGCCAAAGAAAAGACGAAAAGGCAACGGTCAGACCATCACAGTGAGGGGTGCAAAACAAAACAACCTCAAAAACATAGATGTTGCCATACCTCTCGGCAAATTTGTGGCTGTAACAGGTGTGTCGGGCTCGGGCAAGTCGAGTCTTATCAATGAAATTCTCTACAAAAAGCTTGCATCAGAGCTCAACGGTGCCAAGAAAAAACCCGGTGCCCACGAAGAAATCCTCGGCATAGAAAATGCCGACAAGGTCATCGACATCGACCAGTCGCCCATTGGCAGAACTCCACGCTCAAATCCTGCCACCTACACGGGCGTCTTTGGCGACATAAGAGAGCTTTATGCTTCTACCAACGAAGCAAAGCTGCGAGGTTACAGTGCAGGCCGCTTCAGCTTCAATGTGAGCGGAGGCAGGTGTGAGGCATGTACGGGCGACGGTATAGTGAAGATAGAAATGCACTTTTTGCCCGATGTGTATGTGCCCTGCGAGGTGTGCAAGGGTAAACGCTACAACAGAGAAACCCTTGAGGTGAAATATAAGGACAAGAGCATCAACGATGTGCTTGAGATGACGGTTGAAGAAGGTCTCGAGTTTTTTGCAAACCATCCCAAAATCAGAAGAAAGCTTCAGACACTTTTTGATGTTGGCCTTGGCTACATCAAAATCGGTCAGCCATCCACCACTCTTTCGGGCGGTGAGGCACAAAGGGTGAAACTCGCCACCGAGCTCAGCCGCAGAAGCACAGGAAAAACTGTCTACATCCTCGACGAGCCAACCACAGGACTTCACATTGCCGATGTCCACAAGCTCATAGAGGTGCTCTCGGCACTCTGCGACAGCGGCAACACTGTTATTGTGATAGAGCACAACATGGATGTGATAAAGGTTGTCGACCACATCATCGACCTCGGCCCCGAGGGTGGCGACAAGGGTGGCAAAATAGTCTTTGAAGGCACACCTGAGGAAATTGTGAAATGTAAAAAATCTTATACAGGAGATTTTTTGAAAAAATATATAAAATGATTTTTCTTCAGGGGAGGGGGTCGCTCAGCATCTCCTCTCCGGAATTGGTGCTTTTTGCTTTGCAAAAATGCAAGATCCCTCCGAGGAAACGCCTCGCTCAGAAGTTTTTTGGGTAATGCTCTGGAGAGAAAGTAACATTTTTAAGTGATTATATTTTTAAACACATTCCCCTTATCGCACTTACTAATCTCTCAGTAAACCCGCCTATGTTTTCGAGGCGTAAGTTTTTGCGTTATCACAAAGCGTAAAATCACTCAAACAAAATCAGTTTCCTTGATTTTGAGTGATTTTAGAGGCGTCGCAAAAGATTTTTGCGAGTAGCCTCGTGCGCACAGTGAGAACGGAAAAACCGACGAGAAAACATCAGCGGAAAAGAGGGGTTCCGGGGAATCTTCCCCGGAGAAAAAACGAGGGGTTAAGGGGAGACTTCTCCCCTTAAAAAAGAGGAGTTCCGGGGAATCTTATCCGGAGAAAAGAAAGGTTGTGATATTTGTGTATGAACTTCTGGCAGATATTGTAAAATATGTTTTCGTATTTGCAGTGTATATGTTTATACTAAGCATAGTCCGTCTCATATATCTCGACATCTCCGACGCCAAAAGGCGGGAGAGCACATCGGGAGCAGGCTATGCCTACCTTAAGCTTGTGAACCTCAGGCGAAATCTCAACTTCAAAATGTACGAAAGTTACAGCATAAAAGAAGACGCCCTCATCGGCAGGAGCAAAAGGTGTCAGGTTTTTATTGACGATCCCTACATGTCCAAAAACCACGCGCGCATCTTTCTTCGTGACGGAGCATTCTATGTGGAAGACCTTGACAGCACTAACGGTAGCTTTTTAAATGGTCGCCGTCTTCCGAAGCATGCAGTAAGACTCAAAGACTCCGACAAGCTTTCTTTTGGTAACATAAGCTTTATTTTTGTTGATAATCTCAATGTGGAGAACTGAAAATGACTAAAATCCGTTTCAGACCTATGTTTTACATAACAGTTGTAAATATCATAGGGTTTCTTATGCTCTTCATCTATTCGGGAGCAGAAAATTTTACATACATGTATTCGTGCCTGGCACTGTGCCTCATAAACACAGCGATGTATTTTATTCTCTACCATCTCGACTACGGTGACCTCTATATTTTCCTCACCACGTCGATGCTTGTGTCGATAGGCATCATCATGCTATGCCGCATCGACATCGCTCTGGAAGAGGCGTCGTCTGTCTATCGCAGCTCAGACTATGCAGTGCGACAGGTTTTGTGGTTTGTGGTGGGCATTTTAACCTATTTTCTCACTGTGGTTGTGTTTGGCAGAATTAAGTTCTGGGGAAAGCTCAAATATCTCTACATGCTCATCTGCTTTGCGCTTTTTGCAGTGACTCTGGTTTTCGGCACCGAGATTAACGGGTCAAAAAACTGGATAATCATAGGCAGGTTTTCCATTCAGCCATCGGAAATTTTAAAAATCTTTTTCTGCCTTTGCATTTCCTGCTTTTTCTCTTCGCTTCCGCCTTTTGATTCCACAAAAAAAGACAAAAGAAAGCGGATTTTCAACATCCCCGTCGACGAAATTGTACTTTGCGTCTTTGTGTATGTGTGCATGGGTGCGCTGGCGCTTTTTCAAAAAGAGTGGGGCACAGCACTTCTCCTTTTTATGATATATTTTGCCATGTGCTTTATGTATAAAACGAGCAATCGTTTAAAGCTCATAAACATTGGAGGCATAGTGTTTGTGGGCATTATAGGCTTTTTCTTCCTTGCCGACCACATCGGTGTGAGAGTCAGTGCGTGGCAGGATCCGTGGCAGGACCCGTCGGGCAGTGGCTATCAGATAATCCAGTCGCTCATCTCTATTGCCTCGGGCGGCTATTTCGGCACAGGTCTCGGCAACGGTATGCCGACTGCAGTGCCATTTTCGCAAACCGACTTTATTTTTGCCGCCATATGCGAGGAAATGGGCATGTTCACAGGCTTTGCAGTCATTCTTCTCTACTTCCTCATCACCTATCGCGGCATAAAAATCGCACTCAAATCCACCAATGAATATCTCAAAGCGGCATGCCTTTCGCTCGTCTCGGCAATCGGGTTTCAGACCTTCATCATCATTGGAGGGGTTATAAAGCTCATACCTCTCACGGGCATCACACTTCCCTTTGTGAGCTATGGTGGCAGTTCCATGTTTGCATCGTTTGTTATGCTCGGCATCATAACTGCAGTTTCTTTCCCCGAAAGAAAATCAAAATCCAATTAAATCGTTGACTTTGCGCACGATTTGTTGTATGATAAGTAGTTGTATACTAAAAAAAGAAAGGAGACGGGAACATGACCAAGTCTTATATCCCCGCAGGCTACACGCCAAGATTAAACCGATATAACACTCAGCGTGCCATCTCGTGCATCAAAGAAACCTTCCAGAAAGAGTTTTCTTATGCGCTCAATTTAAAAAGAGTATCGGCGCCGCTTTTTGTAACGGAGAATTCGGGGCTCAATGATAATCTCAGCGGAAGTGAGCGTCCCGTTTCGTTTGACATACCCGCTGTGGGCAAAAATGCGCAGATTGTACACTCTCTGGCAAAATGGAAAAGACTTGCCCTCAAGCGCTACGACTTCGAGGTTGGCTCGGGACTCTACACCGACATGAACGCCATCCGTCGTGACGAAGAGCTTGACAACATCCACTCCATATATGTTGACCAGTGGGACTGGGAAAAGGTTATAACCGACAAAAACAGAAACATTGACTATCTCAAGGCTATTGTAACGAGCATAGTCAAGGCTATCTGTGACACCAACGACACTTTGAGAGTGCACTATCCTCAGCTTGATGCAAAGCTTTCGAGAGATGTCACCTTTGTCACCTCTCAGGAGCTTGAAGATATGTATCCGGGGCTCACTGCCAAGGAAAGAGAAAACGCTTTTGTCCGCACACATCCCACCACCTTTATCATAGGCATAGGAGGCGCTCTTCGCTCGGGCAAACCCCACGATGGCAGAGCACCCGACTATGACGACTGGGAGCTCAATGGCGACCTGATGTTCTGGAACGAAACACTTGGCATGGCTTTTGAAATATCCTCAATGGGCATCAGGGTAGATGCCGAAAGCCTCGACCGTCAGCTCACCATTTCGGGTTGTGACGACAGACGAGAGCTGATGTTTCACAAGATGCTCCTTTCGGGTGAGCTTCCTCTCACCATCGGCGGAGGTATAGGTCAGTCAAGACTTTGCATGCTCATGATGGGATCGGCTCACATAGGCGAAGTTCAGTCAAGTATATGGGATGAAGAAACTGTCAGCCTTTTTGAAGAGGCCGGCATTCCCCTTTTATAATTTTGGAGGTATTACGCGTGAAGACTACAATCAGAGAAATTTTCCGCAATCAAGATAAATTTGCCAACACCGAGGTTCACATTTCGGGCTGGATAAGAACACTTCGCTCTTCCAATGTGTTTGGCTTTATCGAAATTAACGACGGTACATTTTTCAAAAACATTCAGGTTGTTTTTGAAAGCGAATTTTTAGACAACTACAAAGAAATTGCATCACAAAATGTTGGTGCATCACTCAACATCACAGGCACACTCGTGCTCACTCCCGAGGCAAAACAGCCTTTTGAAGTGAAGGCAACAAAGATTGAGATTGAGGGCATGTCCACTCCCGACTATCCTCTTCAAAAGAAAAGACACTCACCAGAGTTTTTACGCACCATTGCGCATCTCCGTCCCCGCACCAATCTTTTCTCGGCAGTGTTCAGAGTGAGAAGCCTTGCGGCATATGCCATCCATAAGTTTTTCAACGAAAGAAACTTTGTATACACCCACACCCCCCTCATCACAGCAAGTGACTGCGAGGGTGCAGGCGAAATGTTCAAGGTTACCACCTTCGACCTCGACAATGTGCCAAAAACAGAAGACGGTCAGGTTGATTTTTCCAAAGACTTTTTCGGCAAAAGCGCCAACCTCACTGTAAGCGGTCAGCTCAACGGTGAGACCTACGCTATGGCATTTAGAAACATCTACACCTTCGGCCCCACTTTCCGTGCCGAAAATTCCAACACCACCCGTCATGCGGCAGAGTTTTGGATGATAGAACCCGAAATTGCCTTTGCCGACCTTTCCGACGATATGGAGCTCGCTGAGGACATGCTCAAGTTTGTAATAAGCTATGTGCTCGAAAATGCTCCCGAAGAAATGGCATTTTTCAATAACTTTGTGGATAAGGGCCTCCTCGAAAGACTTGAGTCCATCGTTAATTCCGACTTTGGCAGAGTGACCTACACCGAAGCTATCGAAATCTTAAAAGAAAACAACAAAAACTTTGAATATCCGGTACACTGGGGCTCTGACCTTCAGACCGAGCACGAAAGATATCTCACCGAGGTCGTGTTCAAGCGCCCCGTGTTTGTGACAGACTATCCGAAGGAAATCAAAGCTTTCTATATGCGCTTAAATGATGACGGTAAAACCGTTGCAGCTATGGACTGCCTCGTGCCCGGCATCGGCGAAATCATCGGCGGCAGCCAGAGAGAAGAGCGCCTCGATGTGCTCACTTCTCGCATGAAAGAGCTTGGTTTGAAAGAGGAAGATTACAGCTGGTATCTCGACCTTCGCCGCTATGGCGGCACAAAGCATGCAGGCTTTGGCCTCGGCTTTGAAAGAGCAGTTATGTATCTTACAGGCGTGTCGAACATAAGAGACGTCATTCCGTTCCCCAGAACAGTGGGCAACGCAGAATTTTAAAAGATACATCTTTACAAAACATAAAATTTGTGATAATATATAAGCACTTGGTTATCAAGTGCTATATATGGGGCATTAGCGCAGTTGGGAGCGCATCACACTGGCAGTGTGGGGGTCAGGGGTTCAAGTCCCCTATGCTCCATTAGAAAATGCGACAGTAATCGACAGATTTCTGTCGCTTTTTCAACGAAATAAATCCTTGCGGATTTGTGAAATGTGCTTCGCACGTGAAATACACCTTCGGTGTATGAAATATTCGCTACGCGAATGTGGATTTATTTCATTTCACAGAAAACGAAGTTTTCTATTTCACAATTTA
>JAZNBF010000068.1:0-26515 GCA_045586905.1 Clostridia bacterium | reverse complement strand
GAGAAGGTCGGCAAAATCAATGTTTTCCTCAAGGTCTTTACCGTAGGAGTTGACATTCTGTCCAAGGAGAGTAACTTCCTTGTAGCCTTCTTTGGAAAGAGCTTCAACCTCTCTCACAACCGATGATGCATCGCGGCTTCTCTCTCTGCCTCTCACATAGGGCACTATGCAATACGAGCAGAAATTGTTGCACCCATACATAACCGACACCCATGCAGATGGCCCTCCTGCCCGCTTTGGTGCATACTCTTCCGAGAGGTAGCCTTCGGTGTCTTTAACATCTATCACTCTTTCTTCCGAGAAGATGAGCTCCTCTAAAAGCGAGGGGAAAAAGTAGAGCGAATGTGTGCCAAACACAAGGTCTATGTGCCTGTATTTTTTTCTCACAGTGTCGGCGTTTTCCTTTTGCTGCATCATACATCCACACACGCCTATTATACATGACGGGCGCTTTGCCTTGAGATGCTTGAGCGCGCCGAGGTTGCCAAACACCTTCATTTCGGCACCCTCTCTCACAGCGCAGGTGTTGAAGAGGATGATGTCGGCGTCGTCTCTGGACGAGGCCTTTTCATATCCCATGTCCGAGAGCATGCCCATGATGACTTCCGAATCGCTCACATTTTGCTGACATCCATAGGTTTCGATGAAGGCAGTTTTTTTGCGATGAGTCTTTTTATATTCAAATTCGTTTTTTTCTTTTATTCTTTCTATCGCCTTTCTCTGAAGGAGTTTTTCCTCGGAGGAAAGGTCTCTTTTCTTTGTTTGTGACATAAAGAGAAATTTCCTTTCACCACTTGCAAGTATATCATCTTATTATAGCACAAAAAGCCTTGTTTGTAAACAAAAAAGGGATGTAAAAAAATACAAAAATATTTTTTTACATCCCCCGTAGACAAGAAGTTTTTTACATCCCGTTTTACCAGCTCAATATGTTAGCTGTATAGTTTCTCTGGAAGAAGTTAAAGGTCACATCTTCTTTAACATAGTCTGTTCCTCTGCCAAAGTAGTCAAGCTGAGTAGTTTCAAGGTCTTCGATTTTTTCAAGCTCGCCTTTTGTCCATTTTTCAAGCATTTCGGTGCAGTGCTTAATTCTGTGTATCATGCCGCCTATTCGGATGTCCTGCACATCAAAACCGTTTGCTTTGTTTTCTTTCATCCACTGCTTTTCATAAGCTTTATAAAATGCTTCCATGAGCTTAGAGAGCTTTTTGCAGTCGCCTATGATGACCTTCATCTTGGCCATATCCTTTTCGCCATAGGCCTTTCTTATTCTCTTGCCCATGTCAGCTTTGAGTGCAACCACATCACAAAGAGCCTTCATTGTGTCGAAAAGATAGCCCCACTCCCCGTCTTTTTTGAGAAGAGAGAGCTTTCTTGCAAGAGCCTTGTGGTCATCTGCACATTCGTCGGTTATGAGTGTATCCATAAGACCTGTGAAAAGGTCATTGTAAAATACCATTTTAGATGTGTTGATTCTCTCGCCCTTACTTGTGAGGTCAAGGAGCATGAATCTGTCGAACGAAATGCCGAATTTTTCTTTGAATTTTTCCCTAATGCTTGCCATGCTCCTGTTGCCTTTGACATATTCTGCTGCCCAGAAGAGAGCGGGAATGACTGCAAATTTGGAGCATTCTGCCGAGTCATCGCCCCATATGGTAAAGATGACATTTTCCACACCGTGTTTTTCGCACCCGTAAAGAGCTGCTTTTGTGGACTCTATGCTGAGTTTGTTAAGAGGTGCAAAACCTGTCCATGTCCACATTCCTCCTGCAAACCAGGTGCCCGGTTTTATTTTGTTGTGTATGGTGAGCTTGTTGTCATATCTCTTTTTGTCTTTGGAATAGTAGTCCCAATACACAAGCTCAACATTTGAGGGTATGTATGTTTTTACCTCGTCGGTCACCTCAAGGTTTGCTTCAAAATATTCGCCCTTCGATGCAAGACGGAAGAACATATCCGACCACATTGAAAGATTAAAACCATATTTTTTGCCTATTTCCGACACTCTTCTCACATGCTCCACAAGCACCTCGGTTCTGTTGCAGTCACCGTGAATGTCATAATATCTTCCGCGGCATATCATGTGTGCTTCATCCATGCCTATGTTTACATGCTTTGTGGTGAAGCATTCGCTGAGCGTTTTAAACATTTTGTCAATCAGCTCATACACCCTCTCTTCGCCGCAAAGAAGTATGTCGTTGCAGTCTACCATTTCATGATATGGCTTCCATTTTACAATGGCGTTTAAGTGTGCAAGAGTCTGAATGCAGGGGATGAGCTCCACACCCTTTGATGCAGCATATTTGTCCATTTCTTTGAGCTCTTTTTTTGAATATCTGCCCCTTGCATAGCCAAAATACGGGTTGTCGTCTACTTCATATGTATCTTCCATATAAAGCATAACTGTGTTGTAGCCCATGTCCGATGTAATGTCTATCCATTTTTTAATGGATTCTACTGTCATAACACCGTTTCTTGAGCAGTCCAGCATTGTGCCGAGTCTTTTGATTTTCCCAAGCTCTGCCATGATTTTTCTCCTCCATAAATTTAATTTTTATATCTCATTTTTTAACATACTCAAACTGTCCGTGTTTGCGATGGTTTCTTGCTATTTTAAACATAAAATACGATTTTGTGACTATCCAGTCCTCTGTCACACATTCGCCTCTTTGCCACTTTTTGCCCTCTGCCTGACGGCTAACATCCTCTGCCACCTCGTCGGGAACACCGTATTTTTCGAGCTGACGATAGGTGGGGGTGAGGCAGTGATTTTTGTAGTGCCCACCAACCTTTATGCCAAGGAAAACCACCACGAGAAACACCAGTATGGAAAACACAAGGTCGAAATATTCGCTTTCCATTTCAAGGCCTCTTGTGTCGAGCATATATTCGCAGATTTCATCATCGGGTGAAAAGTTTTCGTTTTTTGCCACATCATGTCTCACAATAAACGGGATCGACGTAAAAATGCCGCTTACCTCACTCATCTTTGTGAGGTCCTGATGAGGATAGGCTAAAATGAGGGTGTCTTTTGTACCCACTTTTGCAAGGTACAAAACTGCCGAAGTCTCGTCTTTGGTCTCTTCTGTGCCCGTGCCTGTGGTCATGTTTGTGTAGGTTATGCCAAGCTCTTTTGCATCGGTAAAGGGTACAACAAATTCATATTTTCCTCTTTGCCAGTGGCTTGATCCTTTGAGTGCAAAGTCGGGGATGTTGACCTCATCCCGTCTGTGAATCTCAAACGCCTCGCCCACCTCTACGGTGTTTACATTTTTCGAATAATACTCACTATCAAAGACGGTTGCACCTTCAAAAATGTTTGAAATGTACGGATATGACGATGTAAAAAAGCACACAAACAAAACTATGAGCACTGCTTCTATGACAAGAAGTCGCCTTCTGTAACGCTTCATTGCTGCGAAAATGATATTTGGTGTCATTTTTCTTCCTCCTTCAAAAGCTCGCCATACACTTCTCTTTTTGATATACCCCTGAGCTGTGCCACCTTTTTCATTGCTTCTTTTTTGTCAATGCCCTCTGCCATGAGCATTTTCACATGCTCCGAGGGAGATATGCCAAGATAGGCCTCTCTTTCTTCTTCTTTTTTAAGGCTTGGGTCTTTCCCCTCCAAAATGAGCACAAACTCACCCTTTGGCGCCTCCGAAGAAAACCTTGCAATTGCATCGTCAAGCGAGGTGTATATTGCCTCTTCGTGAATTTTGGTGAGCTCTCTCACAAGGGTTATGCGTCTCGGGCCAAAGGCTTCTTTCATGTCGATGAGAGTTTTTAAAAGCTTATGGGGCGCCTCATAGAAAATGAGGGTGCGCTCGTCATCGGCAAGTGATGACAGATGATCCATTCTGCTTTTTTTGTTGACCGACAAAAACCCTTCAAAAGAAAACCTGCCCGTCTTCTGTCCCGAAATGATGAGGGCGTTTATAAGAGCCACGCAACCGGGAATGGGCACAACCTGTATTCCGGCTTCGATGCACTGCAAAGCAAGCTCTTCGCCGGGGTCTGAGATTGCAGGAGTGCCTGCATCGGTGACAAGGGCAATGTTTTTGCCTTCATTAAGGAGAGAGATGAGGTATTCTCCCTTTTCTTTTTTGTTGTGTTCAAAGTAGCTCGTGAGAGGTTTTGAAATGCCGAAGTGATTGAGAAGCTTAAGCGAATGACGGGTGTCTTCACAAGCTATAAGGTCACATTCTTTTAAGGTGTTAAGACATCTCACTGTGATGTCATCTAAATTGCCGATTGGTGTGGCACAAAGATAAAGAGTTCCTTTTTTCATAAAATCTTTTTGGGAAAGTTCCCCAAAACCTCCTTTTATTCCTCGGGGAGAGAAGTCCCCGAACTCTTCTCAGGGGAGGAGTTCTCCCCTGAAACCCCTCGTTTACTTCTTGGGAAGAGAAGTTCCCAAGCTCTTCTCAGGGGAGGAGTTCTCCCCTGTAACCCCTCTCTTTCGCTTGATTTCAGCTGTCGGAAACTTCCTTCGGGCTGAGTGCCCGAAAGCACTTTTATTTTTCGGGGAGGGATCTCCCCGAAACCCCACCCTTCCGCTGATGTTTTCTCGACGGTTTTTTCGGTCTCACTGTGCGCACGAGGCTACTCGCAAAAGTCTTTTGCGACGCCTCTAAAATCACTCAAAATCAAGGAAACTGATTTTGTTTGAGTGATTTTACGCTTTGTGATACCTAAAAAACTTGCGCCTCAAAAACATAGGCGGATTTACTGAAGGATTAGCGAGTGCGATAAGGGGAATGTGTTTAAAAAATATAATTACTCAAAAAAGTTACTTTTTCTTCAGAGCATTACCCCTGAAAAACTTGAGCGAGGTGTTTCCTCGGAGAAACCTCGCATTTTTCGCAAAGCGAAAAAGCACCAATTTCGGAGAGAAAATGCCGAGCGTCTCACATAGGCGGGTTTACTGAAGGATTAGCGAGTGCGATAAGGGAAATGTGTTTAAAAAATATAATTACTCAAAAAAGTTACTTTCTTCAAAGTGTTGCCCCAGAAATTTCTCTGAGCGAGGTGTTTCCTCGGAGAAATCTTGCATTTTTGCGAAGCAAAAAGCACCAATTTCGGAGAGGAGATGCCGAGCGTTTCAGCCACCATAAAAAATCGAGCGCAAAAAGGGGGTTACGGGGGAACATCCCCCGTAAAGAAAAAAGGGTGCTACGGGGGACCTTCCCCCGTAAAATAAAATCTTGCATTTTTGCGAAGCAAAAAGCACCAATTTCGGAGAGGAGATACCGAGCGTCTCTCTTTCCAAAATTTAAATGTTAACATAAATATTAGGTTCAAGCTTAAGCGACGGTGCCGCACCTTTTTTTGCCTCCACGAGCACCAGCACGGGAGCCTTTTGGGGCGAGGGGGCAACAAACTGCAATCTTTTTGGCTCAAGCTTTTTTTCTCTGAGCTTTGCTATGATGTCACACAGCCTGTCGGCTCTGTGTACCATAAAAAAATTGCCTCCGAATTTGAGCACCTTCTCTGTTGCATCTATCACACCGTCAAGACAGGTGCATATTTCGTGTCTTGCAATAGCCTTTGGCTCGTCGGGGTTTTTAAAGCCTGCATCTGCTTTCATATATGGAGGATTGCAGGTGACCACATCTGCCGAGCCCGAGGGAAAGTGACAAAGCACATTTTTAATGTCGTCACATATAAACTCCATCTTGTCTGAAAGGGAGTTGATTTCTATATTTTTAACTGCAAGCTCATATGACCTTTTCTGAAGCTCTATGCCATAGAACTTTTCTGCGCTGTATTTTGCGCTCATGAGTATTGGCACAATGCCCCCTCCTGTGCACAGGTCAACCACCGTGTCGCCGCGCTTTGACCTTGCAAAGTCCGAAAGGAGCACAGAGTCGGTGCCAAAGCAAAAAAGGTCACTATCCTGCATTATTTTAAGTCCGTTTATACCCAAATCTTCTGTTCTTATCATAATATATTCTCCAAGTACAAACAAAGGACTGTGAAAGCATGTTCACAGTCCTTTATTGTTCTGTGGGAAAGCTTCCCTTTCCCCCAAGAATTTTTACTTTTTGATTATTCCTGAGCGGGAGCACCAACAGGGCAAACACCTGCACATGCGCCGCAATCGAGACATTCGTCTGCGTTGATAACATATTTGCCATCGCCTTCAGATATAGCTGAAACGGGGCATTCTGCTTCACAAGCACCACAGCTGATGCAATCGTCATTGATTACATATGCCATACCAAGCACACCTCCTTAATTTAGCAGTATATAAACTGCATGCTCATTATATCAGTAATCGACAAAAAAATCAAGTGTTTTGTCAATCTTTTTCAAGTTCCTTAAGCTCGGCTATGTCGGCATTTTCGTCGTCTTTGCGCACTGCCTTTTTAATTATCTCAAGCTCCTCTGCCTTATAGGTCTTAATCTGAGCATCTTCATCTTTTCCGACACTCACCGTCACAAGACCTTTGAGAAGCGACACCCCTGTCACCTGACCTTTACCGTCGGGAGTTTTAACAAGGGAGCCCACACCCGGAGTTCTTTTAATTAAATCCTCATAGGCATCCTGCTCGTTTTTGAGGCAACACATGAGCCTTCCGCATGTGCCCGAAATTTTGGTGGGGTTGAGCGAGAGGTTCTGCTCCTTTGCCATCTTAATCGACACGGGCGCAAAGTCGGAAAGGAAGAGGTTGCAGCAAAGCTGTCTTCCGCATATGCCAAGACCTCCAAGCATCTTCGACTCGTCTCTCACACCGATTTGTCTTAATTCTATTCTTGTTTTGAAAACGCCTGCAAGATCTCTCACAAGCTCTCTGAAATCGACTCTGCCATCGGCTGTGAAATAGAAAAGCACCTTGTTGTGATCAAAGGTATATTCCACATCCACAAGCTTCATTTCGAGATTGTGTTTTCTTATTTTCTCCTGACAAAGCTCCATAGCTTCTTTTTCCAACTGAGCATTTTTCTCGATGGCTTTTTCGTCTTCGGGAGTTGCAATGCGTATTATTTTTTTGAGCGGAGGCACAATTTCATCATCGGTCACGCTTTTTTTCGCAAGCACAACCGTGCCATATTCTATGCCTCTGGAGGTTTCCACAATAACATGGTCACCGTTTTTCAAATTAAGGCCTGCGGGGTCAAAATAATAGATTTTGCCCACTCTTTTAAACCTTATTCCTGTTACTTCAATCATTTATTTCCTCCTTGATATGCATAAACAGAGTTTCGAGCGCCATGGTCATGTTGTCATATTTTGATGTTTCCGAAATAAATGAAGCCAGAATCTCTGTTATGGCAAAGGCTGTTTCCTTTTTTATTTTCGAAGCTGTGTTTTGTATATCTTTAAGTTTATCTGTGTTGGTTAAGTTTTCTTTGTTTCCAAAGCTCACAAACATAACATCTCTCAGGAAAAGATACAGACAGTCAAGCATATCTCCCAGGTCATCCTTGTGCGACAGCCACAGGTCAGTCACCTTGTACACGTCATAGTCCGTACCGTCGCAAAGCGTAAGAAACGAGCTTATTGCATCTTCTCTGATTGTTTCATATTCTGTGCCCGACTGCATGTTTAAAAGCTTTAAGGGATTGCCTCCTGCAAGGTCATAAAAATATTCCCTGCCGTTTTGAACGGGAAAAACTTTTCTCAGTTCATCCTTTTTCCACGGGTGCAGCTCAAGAATGAGTGAGCGCGAACGCACCGTGGGAAGAAGCGAGAGCTTGTTTTCACACACAAACATAAAAACTGCATACGGTGGCGGCTCTTCTATTGTCTTTAAAAGAGCATTCTGACACTTTTCGTTTAAAAGATGTGCATCCTTAAACAAAATGAACTTATATTCCCCGTTTGGCTTTTTATATATCTGCGATATAAGCTCTCTTATAACATCTATGGGATATTCCTTTCCATCTTGCCTCGCGAGCTCTATCACATCGGGGTTGGCGCCTTTTTTTGCGGCAAGGCAAGAGTGGCACTCTCCGCATCCGTCGCCTTTTTCACAGGCGAAAGCGAGGCATACATTGTCTGCAAGAAACTTTTTGCCAAGCCCCTTGTCTCCCGACAGTATATATGAATGCCTCACGCTTTTGTCTTTTATTGCATTTTTAAAATAGGACAGTATTCTTTCCTGTTCAAAAGATAGCATACACCATTAAACCTTTTCAAAACGGTCTACATCAAGCACAAAGATTGTTGCGCCGCCAACCTGCACCTCGATGGGATAGGGGGTGAAGGAGGGAGAAGCACTCACCGGCATAGGCGATGCTGTAATCTGAGTGCGGCGCTGACTTTTATCTTTTATAATATCAATAACAGTCTGAACCTGATCATCTTCCACACCAGAGAGAAGTGTCATATTGCCGGCTTTCAGAAATCCGCCTGTTGTGGCAAGCTTGGTCACAGAAAAACCTTCTTTGGAAAGCGCGCTTAAAACCTTGTTACCATCTTCGTCGTTAACAATTGCAAGAATTAATTTCATAATATCACTCTCCTTTGTTACATTATATAATGAATCCGAAATAAAATCAAGGGAAAAGTTAAAAGGCATCACAAGTCTTAAACTTCTTTATTTGTTTTGAGATGCAGATTCCGCTCTGCAAAGTGAATATAAAAGAGCGGAGTGCCCCGAGAGACACTCCGCATACATTTTTCATTTTTTAATTATTTGCATCAGCCTTTATCTTTTCCACAAGATGTGAGGGCACTTCTTCATAGTGGTCATCTTTAAAGCTGAAACTTCCTCTTCCGTTTGTCATGGCACGGAGGTCTGTGGCATATTTATTCATTTCGCTGAAAGGAATATATGCTTCAATCTCTGTTTCGCCATCTCCCACGGGGTTCATGCCGAGAATGCGGCCTCTGCGTTTGTTGATGTCACCTGTAACATCGCCTGTGTAGTCGTTTCTCACACGCACCTTGAGCATGCCGATGGGTTCGAGAAGTGCAGGACTTGCCTGCTCCAAACCTGCCTTATAGGCAATGGATGCAGCAGTTTTGAACGCCATTTCGGATGAATCAACGGGGTGATAGGAACCGTCGAGAAGGGTTGCCTTGAGGTTTATAACGGGATAGCCTGCAATAACACCTTTCTTCATGCTTTCCCTGAGGCCCTTTTCAACTGCGGGGAAGTAGTTTTTGGGCACGCTTCCGCCAAATACATTTTCTTCGAAGACGAGGTCTTCGCTCTCACATGGTTCAAATTCAATCCATACATGGCCATACTGACCGTGACCGCCCGACTGTTTTTTGTGTTTGCCTTCCACTTTAACTTTTTTGCGGATGGTTTCTCTGTATGCAATTTTGGGATCTTTGAGGGTTACATCTACGCCAAATTTTGAAAGGAGCTTGGAGCAGATAACATTGATGTGCTGCTCGCCAAGACCTGAGATGATGACGTCGCCTGTTTCCTTGTTGGTAACAAGCGAAAAAGTCTTATCTTCATCCATGAGCTTGGAAAGTCCCTGGCTGATTTTTTCTTCGTCGCCTTTAGACTTTGGCACGATTGCCATTGAAAGACAAGGCTGGGGGAATTCGATGGCATCGAAGATAACGGGGTTTTTGGCATCTGAGAGAGTGTCGCCTGTTTCGGTAACCGAAAGCTTTGCGCTCACGCCGATGTCGCCTGCCTCAAGTGAGGTGACTTCAATCTGTTTTTTGCCGCGCAGGGTAAATATTTTGCCAATCTTTTCGTTTTCTTCTTTGTTTGCATTGTAAAGGGTTGTGTCGGGGGTGAGTTTTCCTGACATAACCTTGAAAAATGTCATTTTGCCCACATAGTTGTCCACCACTGTTTTGAACACTTTGAGCACCACGGGACCGTCCGATGAGCAGACAATTTCCTTTGGCTGGCCCGTTTTAACATCGGTGGCAACAGGTGGCTCTTTGTCGTCTGGCGAGAAGAGATAGTCAGAAAGTATGCTCTGAACATGGGTGATGCCTATACGAAGTGAGGTTGAACCGCAAATTACAGGCACAACAATGCCTTCTTTAATGCCCACCTTGATGGCAGACTTGATTTCTGCTTCGGTAAACTCTTCGCCATTGAAGAACTTATCCATGAGCTCTTCGGAGCATTCGGCAATAGCTTCGTTTAAGATTTCGCGGCTTCGCTTTGCAACTTCCATGTGCTCAGCGGGGATATCTTCATAGGTTGCCTCGGGGCCTGTGAACATTTTGGCTTTCATTTTGATAACATCTACAAAGCCAATGAAAAAGTCACCGTCTTTTATGGGGAAGGTAAAGGGGGCAATAGATTTGCCGAAGGTGTCGTTGAGCTGTTCGATAACCTTTACATAGTCAGCCTTTACATCGTCGAGCTTGTTTACAAAAAGGATTTTGCCAAGACCATATTCCCCGGCAAGCTTCCATGCCTTTTCGGTGCCGGCATTAACGCCCGACTTGCCGCTTATGGGAATGATGCAGTTGTCGCACACCTGAGCGGCTTCTATCTGCTCTCCCACAAAATCGAAAAATCCGGGAGTGTCGAGCACATTTAACTTGGTGTCGCCGAAATTGAAGCTTATAAGAGATGTATTAATTGAAATTTTTCTCTTGATTTCTTCGCTATCATAATCGGAAACTGTGGTTCCGTCTTCAACTTTACCGAATCTGTCGATAAGCTTGTTGTTGTAGAGCATTGCTTCTGCCAGTGATGTCTTTCCTGAACTTGAGTGTGAAATGAGACAAACATTTCTGATGTCTTTTGTCTGAGCCATAATTAATACATCCTCCTTTTTAAGTTCCAGCAGTTTGAAATATTAACGGTTTTTTAACACCGATAAAAACAGCTATTAACTAATAAATTCGGTAAACATTCACATTTTCCTTTTTTACAAAGCTCATTTTTCTGACAAAAATATACAAAAAATTCTGTGCAATTTTACCAAATGGCAAGAAACAAAGCCTTTTTTGAGGCTTTCTCTTATATAATAGAAGAAAAAATTTTAAATTTGCTCTTTACAAATCAAAAATTTTGTTGTACTGTTAATATTGTATTTTTCCGGAGGTGTCTATGACGGGTTCAGACAGCATAATCAAATGGCTATGGCTCTCGCTTAGCTGTCACATCACAAAAAGCAAAATGATAAAGCTCTTTGATTTTTTCGGCTCTGTTGATAATATTTTCATCGCAGAGCGGGAAGATTATGAAAAGCTTTCATTCTTAAAAAGTAATGACATAGAGCTTTTGTGCCAAAAAGACACAAAAGAAGCAAAGGAGCACCTTTGTCTTTTAAAAGATAAGGGCATAAGTGTTATCACCATTGGCGACGAGCTTTTCCCCTCATCGCTTTGTGACATACCAAACCACCCGTGCATTCTCTATGCAAAAGGAAAAATCAGAAAGCTCAGCCAAGATGAGTGCATAAGCATTGTCGGCTCGCGCACTCCTCAGAGCTATGGCAAAAACATCACATATGAGCTGGCATTTTCTCTTGCCTCACAAGGTCTCACCGTAGTCAGCGGCATGGCAGACGGGGTGGACTCCCTTGCCCACAGAGGCGCGCTCGATGCAGGAGGATTTACGGTGGCTGTGCTCGGATGCGGAGTGGATGTGATATATCCGAGGGGCAATTTTGAGCTTTACGAAAAAATTGCCGCAAACGGTATGATAATAAGCGAATATCCTCTTTCTGCGCGTCCCGAAAAATTTTCATTCCCCGAAAGAAACAAGATTGTGGCAGCGCTGTCGCGCGCTACACTTGTGACCGAGGCAAACACAAAGAGCGGCTCGCTCATAACGAGTGAGTGCGCCAAAAAGTATGGCCGCCACATCTTCGCAGTGCCCGGCAACATCACATCATCTCTCTCGGGCGGCACAAACGAGCTCATAAGAGACGGTGCATCGGTGGTAACGGGTGCAGAAGACATTTTGAAATTTTACGGACTCAAAGCAGAAACCAAAACCATAAAAAATGAAGAGCTTTCAGAGAAAGAGGCTCTGGTTTATGAGGCGCTGAGAGAGTGCGACATGACCATGGACGAAATCTACTATAAAACTTCCATTCCTCTCTCCGAGCTCAATTCCATGCTTCTTTTCATGGAGCTCAAAAACATCATCAAAAAAACAGGCGCAGATAAATACTGCGTAGTTTTAAAATAAACGGAGGTCAGCATGAGCGAAAAATTAGTTATTGTGGAATCACCCTCAAAAGCAACAACCATAAAAAAATATCTTGGCAAAGGCTACAATGTCATTGCGAGCATGGGACACATCATAGACCTTCCAAAAAGTCAGCTCGCCATTGATGTGGACAACAACTTCGAGCCCCGCTACATCACCATAAGAGGCAAGGGCGACCTTGTAAAAGAACTCAAGAAAAGCGCCAAAAGTGCGTCCAAAATATATCTCGCAACTGACCCCGACCGCGAAGGCGAAGCAATCAGCTGGCATCTTGCAAATCTTTTGGAGATAGACAAAAGTTCAAAATGCCGCATCACCTTTAACGAAATAACCAAAAAGGCAGTAACAAGTGCCATAAAAGAGCCCCGATGCATAAACGAAAGCCTTGTTGATGCTCAGCAGGCAAGAAGAGTGCTCGACAGAATTGTGGGCTACAAAATAAGTCCGCTCCTGTGGAAAAAGGTTAAAAAAGGCCTCAGCGCAGGCAGAGTGCAGTCGGTTGCAACAAAGCTTATATGCGACAGAGAAAACGAAATAAATGCATTTTGTGAAACTGAATACTGGACAATAGATGCATCACTTCTTAAGGGCAAAAAGAAATTCAATGCAAGATTTTACGGTGAAAACGGTAAAAAGACAGAGCTTAAAAACGAAAATGATGCACAAAAAATCACAAAGGGCCTCGAGGGCAAAACCTTTAAGGTGGAAGAGGTTAAGCTTTCCAAAAAGAAAAAAAGCTCTCCTCCTCCCTTCATAACAAGCTCTCTCCAGCAGGAAGCAGGCAGAAAGCTCGGTTTTACCACTGCGCGCACCATGCAGGCAGCTCAGCAGCTCTATGAAGGCATAAACATAAAAGGCAGAGGTCAGGTCGGTCTTATCACCTACATGAGAACAGACTCCCTGAGACTCTCCGATGATGCTGTGACCGAGGTAAGAAGCTATATAGAAAGCACATTTGGCAAAGAATATCTGCCAAAGAGTGCAAAGGTATATAAAACAAACAAAAGCGCTCAGGATGCCCACGAAGCCATCCGTCCCACTTTCTGTGACATAACACCCTCCGAGGTAAAAGCTTCCCTCACTCCCGACCAGTATAAAATATATAAGCTCATATGGGAGCGTTTTGTGGCATGTCAGATGTCCGATGCCATATTTGATGTGATGAGTGCAAGCATAAATGCAGGCAAGTTTAACTTCAAAGCTTCAGGTCAGAGTGTAGACTTTGACGGTTTCACCCTGCTCTACACTGAAAGCGGCGATCAGGAAGAAGAAAAAATTTCAAAAATTGTACCTCTCACAGAGGGCGAAGAGCTTGAGCTTGCGTCTCTCGATGCCAATCAGCACTTCACTCAGCCTCCTCAGAGATACACCGAAGCATCACTTGTTAAAACCCTGGAGGAAAAAGGCATCGGCCGTCCTTCCACCTATTCACCCACCATCACCACCATCATCAACAGAGGCTATGTGGTAAGAGAGAGGAAAAACCTTGTGCCCACAGAGCTTGGCATGATTGTAAATGAGCTCATGAGCGAGCACTTTGAAAACATTGTAGATGTCGAATTTACTGCAAACATGGAAGTAAACCTCGATAAAATAGAAGAAGGCTCTGAAGACTGGCACGAGATTATAAGAGATTTCTATCATCCGTTTGTCAAAACCGTAGAAACAGCCGAAGAAAAAATAGGCGACATCGAAATCAAAGACGAAGAGTCCGATGTTGTGTGCGACAAATGCGGTGCCATGATGGTATATAAGCACGGAAAATTCGGCAGATTTCTCGCTTGCCCGTCTTTCCCGAAATGCAGAAATACCAAAGCTATTGTAAAAGAAATCGGAGTTAAGTGTCCGCTTTGCGGAGGCGAAGTGATAGAGAAAAAATCCAAGAGAGGCAAAATCTTCTTCGGATGTGCTCACTTCCCCGAGTGCAGCTTCACCTCGTGGGACAAACCCACAAATGACAAATGCCCCGACTGCGGAGGCATAATGTATGAAAAAATGGGCAGAGGAAAGCGCAAATTCTGCCCTGCATGCTCAGAAAAAAAATAACTTTTGGGAGAAATATATGACAGTTAAGGTTATCGGTGCAGGTCTTGCAGGCTGCGAGGCTGCATGGCAGCTCGCCGAGAGGGGCATAAATGTACGCCTTTATGAAATGAAACCAAAAAAATATTCACCTGCTCACAAAGAAGAAAGCTTTGCCGAGCTCGTTTGCAGTAATTCCCTGAGAGCTGCAAACGTTGAAAATGCTGTGGGACTTTTAAAGGAAGAAATGAGAAGATGCTCTTCTCTCATCATGGCATGTGCCGACGCCACCCGTGTGCCCGCAGGAGGCGCACTGGCTGTCGACAGAGAAGATTTTTCCCGCCTTGTCACCGAAAAAATAAAAAATCACCCTCTCATTGAAGTGATACACGAAGAGGTCACAAAAATCGACGAAGATGAATACACCATCATCGCCTCAGGCCCTCTCACCGACGGAAGCCTTTATGAAGCCATCAAAAGCTTCTTTGGCACAGAGGATTATCTTCACTTTTTCGATGCAGCAGCACCTATTGTGACATATGAGAGCATCGACATGACAAAAGCATACAAAAAGGCACGATATGACAAGGGCGATGCCGACTACATCAACTGTCCCATGAACAAAAAACAATATGAGGCCTTCTGGGCTGAACTCACAAAAGCCGAAACTGCCGCTGTTCATGAAGGTGTAGACGAGCCAAATGTATTTGAAGGATGTATGCCGGTAGAAATCATGGCAAAAAGAGGCCCCGACACTCTTTTATTCGGTCCTTTAAAGCCTGTCGGTCTCGAGCTCCCCGGCACCGACAAAATTCCCTATGCAGTGGTTCAGCTCCGCATGGACAATAAAGAAGGAAGCCTTTATAATATAGTAGGTTTTCAGACTCATCTCAAATTCGGCGAGCAAAAAAGAGTTTTTTCCATGATACCCGGCTTAGAGGATGCCGAGTTTGTGCGCTACGGTGTTATGCACAGAAACACATTTATAAATTCGCCAAAGCTTCTTAACGAACACTATCAGAGCAAAAAATGCGACAAAATATTTTTTGCAGGTCAGATAACAGGAGTTGAAGGCTATGTCGAATCTGCCTCATCGGGCATGGTTGCAGGCATCAATCTGGCACAAATTCTCCTTGGAAAAGAAATGACATCTTTCCCGAAAGAAACTGCCACAGGCGCTCTTTCAAAATATATTTCCGATGAATCGGTCACTGTCTTTCAGCCGATGAATGTAAACTTTGGCATTATAAGTCCCTGCGACAGAAAAATAAGAAAAAAGAAAGAAAAAAACACCTATCTTGCCGAGCGCGCGCTTGAAAAGCTAAAAAATCTCGATATTTAAACCTATTTTTTCAAATTTTTAAAAAAATCAGCCCTTTAACAGCCTAATTTCATACTCTTTATAACTTTTCATCTTTTTTAAAAAAGCCTTGAAAAGTTATTTTTTTTGTGTTATAATATAAACTATGAAAAAATGATATTTTACGGAAGGAAAATTTTTATGCAAAATATTGTAGAAATCTGGAAACAGGTGCTTGAAATAATAAAGCCTGAATTTTCTCAAATGAAGGTCAGCTACGACACCTGGATTGAAACCATAATTCCTCTGGAAATTTCCGAAACCTCATTAAAAATACAGGTTCCTTACCCATACAACAAAGAAATGATTGACTTAAGATACACCAATCTTATAAAAAACGCAGTAAAATTCATCACAGGCTACGATGTAGAGCTTGACATTGAGGTTGCAACAGAGCTTTCCGAAAAGGAAGTTATGAAAATTAAAAAACAGACCAATCTTAATCCCATGTACACCTTCGACAGCTTCGTTGTAGGCAAATCAAACGAGCTTGCTCATGCAACCTGTGTTGCCATTGCCGAGGGAAGAGCAAAGGCATGCAACCCTCTCTTCCTATACGGTGGAGTAGGCCTTGGCAAAACGCATCTCATGCACGCCATAGGCAACTATATGATAAATAAAGATGTATCCAAAAAAATTCTTTATGTATCAAGTGAAAATTTTACAAACGATGTAATTTTCGCCATCCAGTCAAACACAATGCCTGCTTTCAGAGAAAAATACAGAACAGTGGATGTGCTCATGGTAGACGATATTCAGTTCATCGGCAACAAAGAAGCCACTCAGGAAGAATTTTTCAATACCTTCAATGAACTCTATCAGAACAACAAAATCATAATCACCACTGCCGACCGTCCTCCAAAAGACCTTCCCACATTTATGGACCGTCTCAAAAACAGACTCGGTATGGGAGCTCCCATCGACATCAACCCTCCCGATTATGAAACCCGCATTGCCATATTAAAGAAAAAAGCAAATCAACTAAGCATTGAAATTCCCGACAATGTATACGAATACATAGCTAAAAACATCAAGACAAACATAAGAGACCTTGAGGGTGCTGTCAAAAAGATTATGATTCACCACATGCTCATTAAAAAAGAAATAAATCTTGATCTTGCCGAAGAAGCTCTGAAAGACATCATCGAGGAAAAAAAGAAAAAAATCACACCCGATTTAATTCTTTCAAATGTTGAAAAATATTTCAAACTCAAAGAAAACGATCTGAAATCAAGTTCAAAATCACAAAACATTGCTTTTCCCCGTCAGATTGCCATGTACATTTTAAAAAATGAAACAAATCTTTCACTCAAACAAATAGGCGATTTATTTGGTGGAAAAGACCACACCACCGTTATGTATGCAGTGGACAAAATAGAAAAAGCCAAAGCAGATGACGCAAGTGTGGATAAAGTCATTCAAGACCTTATAAATGAGCTCAAAAATTAAACTTATCAACATCTGAAAGTCTTTATTTTTCTGTGTTTTAAATACTTATCAAGATTTTTTATCCCACTTTTTCAACAGGGTGTTAAAAAAAATATTTTTATAAAAAATCAATCAACATGCATGTGTATGGATTTTTTAAATATTCAAACATTTTATCCATACCTAAACCCGTTGATAAACTTGACAATTTTTGAGTTTTCCAAAAATTTCACACACACTATTACACCTACTGCTAAAAATTATAAAATATAATTATTTATATTTATTTAAGGAGACGATTAGCTTGAAATTTTCATGTGAAAAAGAAATTCTTTTAAAATCAATTGAAATTGTTTCAAAAGCAATCATGCCAAACAATCCCGTAGATATTTTAAGAGGCATGAAAATAGAAGTTGCCGACAAAATCAAACTCACCGGAGGAGATGGCAATTTTTCCATTGAAAGTGTTTTTGATGCCGACATCGAAGAAGGCGGCACTCTCATAGTAGATTCCCGCATTTTCTATGACATCATAAGAAACATTCCCGACGGAAAAGTAAAGCTTTTCACTTCCGACAATAACGAAATAAAAATCATCTGTGAAAACACCATGTTCAACATTCTTTATCTTTCATCAGAGGGCTATCCTGCCTTTGCAAAGGTAAATGACGGTGAAAACATCAGAATATACTCCAAAAATTTAAAAGAAACCATTAAAAACACACTTTTTGCAGCATCCGATGACGAATCAAGACCAATACTTATGGGTGTGTGTTTCGAAATCAATAAAAGCAACATGAAAGCCATTGCAATCGACAAAACCCGTCTTGCACTCCGCAATCAGATAATTCCCGAAACATCGCTTTCGAACTATTCTTTTGTTGTGCCTGAAAAGGTACTTTCCGATGTTTCAAAAATACTCAAAGACGATGCAACAATAGTAGATATTTTTGTAAACAAAAAAAGCGTTATGTTCAAATACGATTCATTTACAATAGTATCAAATCTGCTCGAGGGCGATTTTATCGATTATAACCGTCTCATTCCTAAAGATCCCACAATAAATGCAAAAATAAATGTTAAAGCATTTCGTGAAATGATAGAAAGAGCATCAATCATTATTAACTATGACGATCCCAACATTCCGATTGTTTTAAAACTCAAAGATTCCGAAATAATAGTGGAATGTGTATCCAAATTCGGCAATTTCTGCGAAAAGCTCTTTGTGGATAAATATGGCGAAGATCTCGTTATCGGTGTAAATTCGAGACTTATTTTAAATGCACTCAAATGCATTGAAGACGAATATGCTCTCTTTGAATTCACAACAATGAGAGGTCCCATAGTTATAAAACCCATAGAGGGCGATTCATACATATATATGGTTCTTCCCATGGAGCTTAAAAACAGAGGATAAAAACATGACAGAAATAAAAATTTCAACCGAATTTATAAAGCTTGACCAGTTTTTAAAATTTTCAGGCATTTCCATAAACGGAGCCGAAGCAAAAGACATGATACTTTGCGGCATAGTTTTTGTAAACGGTGAAAAAGAAGAAAGACGCGGCAGAAAGCTCTATGCAGGCGACAGAGTAAAAATATGTTTTGAAGATGAAGATTGTGAACTGAAGGTAGTCTGATGTATATTACAGAGATAAAACTTACCAATTTCAGAAATTATGAAAATGAAACAATAAAATTTTCGCCCGGCATGAATATTATCTATGGCAAAAACGGTCAGGGAAAGACAAATGCGGCAGAAGCTGTATATTATTTTCAGAGCGGAAAATCGTTTCGTAACATAAAAGACAAAGAAACAATAAAATTTGGCAAGGATTTTGCAAAGCTTGAAGCAAAATTTCAGAAAAGAGAAGGAAAAAGTTTTGCAAAAATATTTTTGAAAGACACCAAAAGCATAAGTCTTAACGGTCTTTCCATAGACAGACTTTCTTCACTTGTGGGTGAATATAACATGGTGATATTTACTCCCGATTTTTTAAATATCATAAAAATGGGTCCGTCTGAAAGAAGACAGTTTTTAGACCTTTTTATAAGTCAGATAAAACCTTCATATTTCAAAAATCTCATAAGCTATTACAGAGTACTTCATCAGAGAAACAATGTGCTGAAATCAAGAGATAAAAATATGCTTTTGACACTCGATGTGTGGGATGAAAAACTCTCAATGCTCGGCGTAGAAATATGCAAAGAAAGAAACAGGGCAATAGAAAAAATAAATGACACCATAAACACAATCGACGAAAAAGATATTTTTACTGAAAAAATAAAGCTTTTCTATATGCCGAGTGTAAAAGGCGATTTTTGTGACTGTGTAAATTTTTTGGAAAATCTTATAAATACAAGAGAAAGAGACATTGAAAAGGGAATAACGCAGATTGGTCCCCACAGAGACGATTTTGAAATTTTTATGAATGACATAAACATTAAAAAATACGGTTCTCAGGGGCAAATAAGGACCTGCGTTTTAAAACTCAAGCTTTCCGAATGTGCCATAATAGAAGAAAAAACCAAAGACAGTCCCATTCTCATCCTCGACGATATATTAAGCGAGCTTGATGAAAAAAGGCGGGAGTTTTTCTTAAATAACATAAAAGACAGACAGGTTATCATCACCTGCACCGATAAAGAAAATACAAATAAAGACAATTGCTTTGTGTACAGAGCAGAAAACGGAAAACTCATTAAAGAGTAGGTGAAAAAATGTATTTGCATTTGGGAGCAGACATATCTGTAAATAAAAAATACATTGTGGGCATTTTTGATCTGGACAACACCTCCACCTCAAAAAAAACTCAGGACTATTTCAAAAGAATAACAAACGAAGGAAAGGTTATAAATGTATCGGAGCCTGACCTCCCCAGATCATTTGTGATAGTTTGCGAAAGAGGAGAAGAAAGGGTATATATTTCTCCCATTTCATCACAGACACTTTTTAAAAGATATGAAATGAAATTTGATTTATAAAATAAGTTTTTTCATACTCAATATGAAAGGATGCATATTATGAGCGATAAGAATTTACAAAATTACGACGAAAGCCAGATTCAGGTTCTCGAAGGATTGGAAGCAGTAAGAAAAAGACCTGGTATGTACATCGGTACCACTTCCATAAGAGGTCTTCACCACCTGGTGTATGAAATTGTTGATAACTCCATCGACGAGGCACTTGCAGGCTATTGTAATAAAATTGATGTCACACTCAATTCAGACGGTTCCGTTACCGTAAAGGACAACGGAAGAGGTATGCCCACAGGCATCCATCCAAAAATGGGTATCTCCACCCTCGACGTTATTTTCACCGTGCTTCACGCAGGAGGTAAATTCGGCGGAGGAGGCTACAAGGTGTCTGGCGGTCTTCACGGTGTGGGTGCATCGGTTGTAAACGCTCTTTCCACCAAGCTTGAGGTAAAGGTGTGTGATGGTAAAAACATACACTTCAGAAAATTTATAAAAGGTGTGCCCGAGGGCGAGGTAGAAATTATCGGCACCACAGCTGAAACCGGCACCGAAGTAACATGGTGGGCAGACGGTAATATCTTTGAAGAAACCTATTATGAATATGAAACACTCCTCAAAAGACTCAGAGAGCAGGCGTATTTAAATGCAGGTATAAAAATCACCTTTACCGATAACCGTGAAGAAAAAAAATCGGAACAGCTGCTCTATGACGGTGGTATAAAGAACTTTGTATCTTATCTTTTCAACGATAAAAAAGAAAGAAGAAGCTCACTTGAGCTCATCCACGAAGATGTTATCTATGTGAGTGGTGAGAAAAACGGTTCCATGGCTGAGGTGGCACTTGCATGGTCCACAGCCTATGACGAAACCATCGAATCCTTTGCAAACAACATTTCCACCACCGAGGGCGGAAGCCACGAAACAGGATTTAAGTCGGCTCTCACCAAGGTGCTTGTAGACTATGCCAAAAAATTCAAGCTCATGAAAGATGACGAAGAACTCACCGGCGAAGATGCCAGAGAAGGTCTCATAGCAGTTATCTCCGTTAAGCTCGAAGAGCCCCAGTTTGAGGGACAGACCAAGACAAAGCTCGGCAACTCCGAAATAAGAGGTCTCGTTGAAAACATGGTAAAAGAAAAGCTTTCGGCAGTGCTCGAGGAAAATCCGAAGGTGGGCAAAGCTATCATAGAAAAAGCCCTCATGGCATCAAGAGCAAGAATCGCTGCCAGAAAAGCAAGAGAAGCCACAAGAAAAACACCCCTTGGCTCCTCCTCACTTCCCGGCAAGCTCACCGACTGCATTGTAAAAGATCCTTCAAAGACTGAAATCTACATAGTCGAGGGTGACAGTGCAGGAGGCAGTGCCAAAAACGGAAGAGACTCCAAATATCAGGCAATACTCCCTCTCTGGGGTAAAATGCTCAATGTTGAAAAAGCAAGAGCCGACAAGGTGTATGGCAACGATAAATTAACTCCCGTTATTCAGGCGCTTGGCACAGGCATTGCCGATGAATTCAACATCGAAAAGCTCAGATATGACAAAATTATCATCATGGCCGATGCCGACGTCGACGGTGCCCACATCCAGACTCTTCTTTTAACATTTTTCTTCAGATTTATGAAACCTCTTGTTGAAACAGGCCACATATATCTTGCAAAACCACCTCTTTATAAAATTACAAGAGGCAAAAAGAGCGAGGTTGCTTTCAGTGATGAAGAAAGAGACGAAATAAGTGCTCTTTTAAAAGACGGTGATGAAAACGCAAAAGTAGACATCAGCCGTTACAAAGGTCTTGGTGAAATGAACCCCGAAGAACTCTGGGAAACAACCATGGATCCCAAAAACAGAATCCTTCTCAAGGTTACACTGGAAGATGCAGAAAAAGCAGACGAAATTTTCAGCATACTCATGGGCGATGAGGTAGAGCCGAGAAGACAGTTTATAGAAGAAAATGCCCAGTATGTAACCAATCTTGATGTATAAATGTGCATATGAGAGGAATGTAGAAAATGGCAAAAAATAAAAAATATGAAGATTCTCATTTTGAAGAATATTTTGATACACAAAAAATAGTAGATGTCGACATAGAAAAGAGAATGAGAGAAGCTTTCATCGACTATGCCATGAGTGTTATAGTTGCAAGAGCGCTTCCCGATGTCCGCGACGGTCTCAAACCCGTTCACAGAAGAATACTCTATTCTATGTATGAAGAGCATCTGACAGTTGATAAGCCTTTCTTCAAATCGGCTACAACCGTTGGTAATGTTATCGGCAGATACCATCCCCACGGTGACGCATCTGTCTATGATGCCATGGTTCGCTTAGCTCAGGACTTCTCGATGCGTTATCCCCTCATCGACGGTCACGGTAACTTCGGTTCAGTCGACGGTGATCCACCGGCTGCCTACCGTTACACCGAAGCCAGAATGAGCAAGCTCTCAAATTTACTTCTTGAAAACATCGATAAAAACACAGTAGACTTTGCTCCAAACTTCGACGAAAAAAGAAAAGAGCCTCTCGTGCTCCCCACAAGAGTGCCCACACTTCTCATAAACGGTAGCTCAGGTATCGCAGTTGGTATGGCAACCAATATTCCCCCTCACAATCTTTCCGAGGTGCTCGACGGTGTCATCGCTCAGATAGACGATCCCGAGATAACAGTTGAAGAGCTTATGGAATACATCAAAGGCCCCGACTTCCCAACCAAAGGCTCCATCATGGGCAAAAGCGGAATCCGAAGTGCCTATGCCACAGGTAAGGGCAAAATCATAGTAAGAGCAAAGGCAGAGATAGAAGAGCACAAAGACGGTACATCTTCAATCATTGTTACCGAGCTTCCCTATCAGGTCAACAAAAAAATGCTTGTTGAGTCCATTGCCGAAATGGTAAAAGAAAAGAAAATCGAAGGCCTTGCCGACATCGATGACCACTCGTCAGACCGTGTGGGCATCAGACTTGAGATATTCTTAAAAAGAGATGCAAATCCTCAGGTAATACTCAATCAGCTCTTCAAATTCACCCGTCTTCAGGACAGCTTCTCCATCAACATGCTCGCCATCAAAGACGGTAAGCCCAAAACAATGGGCCTTAAGGAAATTCTCGAGCAGTTCATAAAATTCCAGGAAGAAATCGTTACAAGAAGAACAAAATTTGACCTCGAAAAAGCCGAGGCAAGAATGCATATCTTAGAAGGTCTCAGAATTGCCCTTGCAAACATCGACGAAATCATAGAAGTCATCCGCAATTCCTACGACGATGCCAGAGAAAGACTTATGGAGCGCTTTAACATGAGCGAAATTCAGGCACAGAGTGTGCTTGATATGCGCCTTGGCCAGCTCCAGAAGCTCAATGGCGAAAAAATCGAAGAGGAATATCAGGAGCTTTCCGAAAAATGTAAAGGTTACAGAGAGCTTCTCTCCGATAAAGCTAAGCTTATGGAAAAAATCAAAGACGAGCTCATTGAGATAAGAGACCGCTACGGTGACGAAAGACTCACCACACTTGAGGCAGCAGTTGACTTTATCGATGATGAAGACCTCATCGAAGAAGAACAGTGCGTCATCACCATGACTCACTTCGGCTACATAAAACGCATCCCTGCCGACACCTACAAGGTGCAGCACAGAGGCGGCAGAGGCATATCGGGGCTTTCCACAAGAGAAGAAGACTTTGTTGAAAACATCTTCACCTGCTCATCTCATGACCACATTATGTTCTTCACATCAAAGGGCAGAGTGTGCCGCATAAAAGGCTATCGCATCCCCGAGGCTTCAAGACAGGCAAAGGGCACAGCAGTGGTCAACATCCTTCCCCTTGAAGAAGGCGAAAAAATCACTGCCACCATCCCGATTTCAAGCTTTGATGAAGATAAATATCTCACCATGATAACCAAAAACGGTTTTGTTAAAAAGACTGCACTTTCAGAATATGACACAAACCGTAAGGGTGGTATCATTGCCATAGGCTTAAGAGAAGAAGACGAGCTCATAAAGGTGGCTCTCACCGAAGAGCATCACAACATTATCCTTGCCACAAAGAACGGTATGTGCATCAAATTTGCTCAATCCGATGTGCGCCCCATGGGCAGAGCTGCAACAGGTGTTACAGGCATCAGACTGCGTGATGGCGACTATGTCATCGGCGGCAGTGTGTGTGATGATGAGTGTAAGGTGCTCTCTGTTTCTGAAAACGGTTATGGCAAAAAGACCGACATAAAAGAATTCAAGTGTCAGAACAGAGCCGGCAAAGGCGTAACAGGCTACAACATCACCGATAAAACAGGTCCGCTTGCAGGTATGGTCATCATAAAAGAAGGCGACGACCTTATGTCGATTACCTCCGATGGTGTTATCATAAGAATGAGCACCGATGAAATCAGTGAATTCGGCAGAGTGACACAGGGCGTGAGAGTGATGAAAATTGCCGACGATGTAAAAGTTGTTGCAATTGCCTCCACCGAAAAAGAAGAAGAGGAAGAAACAGAAACTCCTCAGAACTCTGAAGCACAAACACAAAAATAAAAAATAAAACTCACAAATCAGTTTTTTTCTGATTTGTGAGTTTTTTGTTTGTCAGAAAATTATATTATACCCAATTTTTCCCATTCTTCATCGGGTACAAGACTTCCGCCTGTGAGCCATACAAGATGTGTGGCATTTTCTTTAAATGGAATTTCATAAGGTATTTTTCCGACACCGCCAAGTGCCACACAAGACGAAGGCTCTGCCTTAATACCTGAGGTTTTATAGAGAAGTTTTGAAAGCTTAAGACTGTGCTCATCTTTAACCGTAAAGCATCCGTCGAGCATAGTTTTCATAATGTCATATGCGAGTACCGACGGGCTTGAGCAGGCAAGACCATCGGCGATGGTGCCTTTTCCAAGACCTATATCATACACACTGACATCGCCTTTCCCTTCTGCCATAGCAAGAGTCATGCAGGGCATCTCGGTAGGCTCGCCGAAATAGCAATATACATTGTCACCAAAAACCTTTTTGAGCCCAAAGGTTATACCACCCGGTCCTCCGCCGACACCGCAGGGCAGATACACAATGAGAGGATGAGTATCATCGACGGTTATATTTTTGTCTTTTAACTGACCGATAAGCGTTTTATATGCCGCGCTGTATCCCAAAAAGAGTTCTTTTGAGTCTTCATCATCGACAAAATATGTGTTTGGATCTTTTTTTGCTTCATTTCTGGCAAGCTTTAATGCAGAGGTATAATCACCTTCAAATTCTATGACATTTACGCCTGCTTTTCTGAGCATATTTTTCTTCCATGTTTTTGCTTCTTCCGACATATATACCGTCACATCAAAACCAAGCTTTTTGCCGGAAAGTCCTATACTCATGCCAAGGTTGCCTGTTGAACCAACAGATATTTTGTGTCTGGAAAAAAGATTTTTAAATCTTTCTTCTTTAAGTATCGAATAATCATCGTCAAGATGAAGCATTCCGCTCTTTATTGCAATATCTTCAGCATATTTAAAGACTGTATAAATGCCGCCGCGCGCTTTGAGCGAACCGCAAACTGCCAGCGAATCATCACGCTTTACATATAAATTGCCTTTAATTAAAATATTTTCTTCTTTTTCGAGTTCTTTTTTAGTTTCGCCTAGAAGCTCAATGGGAGAATCAATTATCCCGTCTGTTTTTTCGGTTTCGGGAAAAACAGCTTTTACATATTTTGAAAACCTTTTGAGTCTTTCATATGCATCGTCAATGTCTTTTTGGGTTAAAATTTCTTCGGCTTTTTCTTTTTTTATGCCGAAAAAAACTTCTCTTCCCTCAGACATATCATTTATAATTTCTTTCATCACACAAATCACCTACTGTTACTCAGCTGTTTTTTCATATGCCTTGTAA
This sequence comes from Clostridia bacterium, assembly GCA_045586905.1. Taxonomy (GTDB): domain Bacteria; phylum Bacillota; class Clostridia; order UMGS1810; family UMGS1810; genus RGIG1828. The sequence continues at coordinate 758 of JAZNBF010000068.1, read as the reverse complement.
AGATGAACAATGTTTAAATCCTCGGGCATATCAAGTCCGTGTGAACCGCATCCACCGTCTATCTCGTGGCAGCCATGGTCCATTGCAAAGCCAACGAGAGTGTTGTGATTTTTCCAAAGTGTCTTTATCATTTCCGAAAAGAATGCAAAGGTTCTGGTGTTTGCACGGATTTCGGAGAGCGAAGCAATGCTTTCGGGTCCGTTTTTGTGCATGGTGCTGTCGTAGTTACCGTTGTATACCACATAAAAATCATATTCGTCTTTAAGTATAAGTTCTGCCATTTTTGCATTTACCTCGTCGAGGTTATCATAAATAAAATAGTCCATGCCTCTTTCAAGGAATATTTTACCTATGCTGCACTCGCTGTCTGCAACTATGACGGGTTTTTTACCTGCCTTTATAAGTGCATCAAAAATGGTTTCAATCTTTATAACAGGCTTTGTATATTTCTGTATTCCGTGCACACATGGCTGAGCGCCTGTATACATAGTGCCGAAGCATACGGGAGTGACAGAGGGCATCACCGTTTCAAACGGAACTTCAATGTCTGTGCGGTCGGTTGCCTGAGTGAAAAGGTAAGGATATTTTTCATAAATCCATTCGCCTATGGCATCGGGATTATACATAAAAATTCTGTCTGCCTTTTCGCCTTTAAATTTTTCATCCACGTAAATTTTCAAAGTCTCGTTTGCCTCGTGGCTTTCCTTCGGTGGCTCTACTCCCATTGCATAGCAAAGTGATGCACATAAAGTGTCGAG
>JAZNBF010000067.1:0-8830 GCA_045586905.1 Clostridia bacterium | reverse complement strand
GAGCATGTAAAAAATCAACGGTTAGTTGTTTTTTATTCTTGCAGAAAATAAAAAAGCGATTCAGATTCTGTTATTCAATCTGAATCGCCTTTTTATATTATTTCATTTTCTCTGTCTGATATTTTTGTGTATTATTTCTTGCAAGCTTCAATGAGTTCTTTTGCAAGGTTATCAATGTCTTCCTCTGTCCAGTCAGCTCTTATTGAAACATGGCCTGTGGTGGCAAGGATGTCAAGGCTTTTCGGGCACATGTCTTTTGAATACTCAACATGCTTGTTTGCTTCAAAGTTAAAAGGATTCATAAGAGGATGGAGTGCGCCTTTTTTCTCAAGTATCGGTGTCCAGCCGACATACACGTGCTTTCCTGTGTTTATCGGGAGAGTGACTTTTGAAGGAGGAAGGCTTTCGGAAATTCTTTTTGCTTCTTCTTTGGAACTGAACTGAATGGTCATGGTTGTAGAGCATTCACCGTCGGGATCGTTGGACTTTATGAAGTTATAATACGGAGAAAGCTTTTCCATAAGAGCTTTTTTATTTTTTCTGAGGTCAGCTAAGATTCCGTCGAGGCGTTTGAGCTGTTCTCTCATTATTGCGGCAGTGATTTCATTGGATCTGAATTCGTGACCGCAGAACTGATCGGTGGTAAAATCTTTCATCTGATTGCCAAAGTATGCAATGGCAGCACTGTCGTGATAGATGAGAGCTCTTTCAAAAAGTTCTTTTTCGTTGGTAAAAAGGTGACCGCCTTCACCTGCAGAGATAACTTTGAAGTAGTTAAAGCTAAGCGTACCTGCATTACCAAAGGTGCCGAGATGTTTGCCTTTAAAGGTGCCACCTACTGCCTGACACGCATCTTCTACAACGGCGATGTTGTGTTTTTTAGCTACTGCCATAATTTTATCCATATCACAAGGATAGCCCTGCATATGTACGGGCATAACGGCTTTTGTTCTTTCTGTTATTTTCTTTTCAACATCGTCTGCATCAAGCATAAGTGTTTCGTCGATTTCGGCAACAATAGGCATAGCACCTGCTGCAACAACTGCCATAGCAGTGGAAATGTAGGTGTATGCAGGCACAATTACTTCATCTCCGGGGCCTATGCCAAGACCGATGAGAGCTGATGTCAGTGCTGCGTGGCCCGATGTCATAAGAAGTGAATACTTTGAGCCGAATTTTTTGCCGATTTCATCTTCAAAGTTTTTGGTTTCCTGAGCACCATTGTTAATTTTAAAAAGCTGTTTTGAGTCAATTACTCTTGCTACTGCGTCTTTTTCTTCCTGACCTATTCTGTACATAAATAAACCATCGTATGATACATATGTGCATCATACTTTCCCTTTCTTTATTTTTTAGTTGATTGTTTCGTCTATATTGCGGAGCGTTTCTTTTATAAACTGAAAATCAGCATCGTCTGTGAATCGCTGAATGTCTGAATGAGTGAACATAAATATCTCATAACCACCACGACAGAGCTGGTCCTGGGTGGGAAAATAACCAAAGCTGCCATTGGAAAGAGCAAGAGAAAGAACTGTTTTGTCGGGAACTGCGGCATCTATTCTTATGCCAATTTCCGAAAAATGCTCATATGGATTGCCCACAAACACAATGTCTCCTATTGCTATTATGGTTTGCTTTATTTCTCTGAAATCTTCCTCTTTGAAGCCTTCTTCATATGATTGGGCAACTCTTTTGTAGTAGTCATAGGCTTTAAGCTCGGTGTTGTTGGTTTTGCCTTCATACTCCCTCATCCCTTTCTTTGCCTCTTCAAGTGAAAGTCTTTTGGCAAGGGGAAGCCTGAGTGTACCGGTTTTTGCCGAAAGGTCAGCATCTTTGTACTCACCCAGACAGTCAAAAATGCGTAATGCATCTTTGGCTGCAACCGCACCAAGCTCATACACAAATTTCATTCCGTCATTACCAATGGTGAGACCGTTGGTAATGCGAGGGCCTACATCTCCTTCAGGACCATTGAAAAACGCTGTAAGTGCACCTGATTTTTCTTCGAGAGCGCGATTCATTATGCCCATCCAGTCGGCTGAGATGGTTCTGATAGAACCGGCTGATGTACCATGGCAACCATAGTGAATCATATTGCCTAAAGTCTTGCCGTTTTCATTTTTGAAAGAAACTATTGTCATGTGGGGATTATATACGCCGTATGGGTTTTGCCCGAGTTTTATTTTATTTTCCAAAGTAAGCTCACGACGGTTCATACCTACACTGCTCAATCCGCGTGCTACTGCCATAGTTGCAGGCTCCATAGAGCCTACGGCATCGGAAGCCGCTTTTAAAATGGCAGGTTTGAATATGGAGTTGTAATATCCCATGTCCGGTTCACCCCAGCCTGCTCCGCCTGAAAGTCTCGGGCCGGTGTGGGTGTGGGTGCAAGAAAGAATGATGCTTTCATAGCTTACTCCGGTGGTTTTTGCTATTTCACTTCTAACTTCATCAACGATGAAAAGGTTTAAAGAGCAAAGTTCAATACTAACCATAAGGGCTTTGGTTTCGCCTTTTCCAAATGCAAAAGCTGTAACATAAAGATCGTCATTTTTGCTGTCAGAAATAATATTTGCCGAATATCCGGCAAGGTGACAGCCAATTTCGGGAGTAATGTTCTGCCTTGAAACACCTGCATAAAGTTTGTCATTCATAAAGGTCACCCCACTATGTTTTTTATTATATTATCTCAGACAAGGGTTTTTTTCAATCCTAAATATCATTTAAAAATTCCCAAAAACTCACTCGTTTTATTGACACACATTCCCTTGTTTGCTATAATCAAGCCAGGTGGTGATTTTATGCTTTACCAAAAATTGCTTTCAGGAAAGCAACCGTATTCTATAATAAATGCAAAAAAAGCTCTCGCTTTCCAAAAACACAGACATCCCGAAATCGAGTTCAGCTATTGTGTTTCCGGTTCTTATCCTATCATCATCAATAACGAACCATGCATATTAAAAGAAGGAGAGCTGTCCATAGTCGGCTCAATGGTTTCTCACGAAATTCCCAAAAACCACCCGGATGATTGCCATGTGCTTGTGATTGAGGTGGGACCTGTGCTTTTAACGGGATATTTTGATATGCTCGCAAGAATAACAAGCGAAAATCCCATATTAAAGGTTGACAAAAACAACAACAAAGAGCTTTATAATTTGTTTAAAGAAATAATAAGCCTCAAGGAAAAGTCTGTTGACTTTCTCGATCTTGCCATAAAAGGGAATCTATATAAAATCTGTGCATACATTTTAAGAGAATTTGAATCTATAAGCTCATCTGAGCAAAAGGTGTATGAAATCCGCTCCGTGGCAAACATTGAAAAAGCTCTTGAGCTTATCTGCGAAAAATACAACTCTCATCTGTCGCTCGAAGAAGTGGCAGAGTTTTGTGGTTACAGCAAAAACAATTTCTGCAAGATTTTCAAGCGCATAACGGGTGATACCTTTCACAATGTATTGAACGACTATCGCATAAAAATGGCCTGCGAGCTTCTCGACAAAACAAACTACTCTGTGGAAACCATCGCCACAGAGGTAGGCTTTGCTGATTCAAAAACGCTCTGCAGGGTATTTAAAGCAATCAAAGGAATGACCACAGGTCAGTACAGAAAAAGAGAAAAATGAATCGAAAACAATTTACCTGTAAAAATAAAAGCTCACTTTTTAAAGTAAAGTGGCCCTGAGGACACTTTTGAACATAAAAAACCTCTCAAACACTTGTATGCAAGTGCGTTTGAGAGGTTTTGTTATATGTTTGCTTCTCGCAAACTCGATATATTTGTCGCAGGACAAATTCGATATAAATTTCTCCGAAATTTGCGATATGATATGAATTCTTAAAAACTCGTCGCGCCAGCGACATATCGAGCGTTTGCGCATATCGAGTGTGAAACACATATCGTGAATTCCCCAGAATTCATATCGATGCCGAGTGTCCTTTAGAACACTCGGCAAATGACAAGTGAGCTTTTATTTTTATAGGTTATAAAGAAAATCACCAAGGATTTCAGCAATTATCTCGTGTCCTGCATCGTTGGGGTGAAGTCCATCGGGGGCATAGGCTTCTTTGTTTGAGGGGATTTTAGGATTTATGCCCGAGAGATTTCTCATATCACACACATCAAGTGAGTAAAGCTTTGCCACCTTGCAGATAATATCCACATAGTCATCGAGAACAAAAACCCCATCGGGTTTTTCGAAAGAGTCTAATCCGAGGTTACACTGAAGTGGTGTTACAACCACAATCGGCTTGCCGGGATATTTTTTGATAAGGCCCTCGTAGAGCACATGCAAACCACCACAGAAGGTATCAACGGTTCTGTCTTCCATTTTGCCGCACGGTGCATCACCGTGTATCCAGTCGTTAACTCCGCCAAACACCACCACTGCATCGGCTTTTTCGTCAAGCTCGTCTATTCGGGAAGAAAAATATCTGTCATATGAAGCTACGGCGGATGGCTTTCTCTGCTTTGCTATGCGTGTGCCGGATATGCCATAGTTGTTTGCTGCGGCAAGTCCGAACCGGCTTTTTATTCTCTGATGATATACATTTTCTTCTCTTTCCACACCATATCCTCTGGTTATGCTATCGCCAAGAAAATTGATAATTTTTCCTTTAAGTTCCATAATGAAGCCTCTTTTCAAAAAATGTCTGTTTGAATTTTAAAAACTGTTCGTTTTTAAAATTATAGCAAAAAAGACTTGCCGTGGCAAGTCTTTTTATATGCATAAAAACAAATATTACATTTTGTATGTACTCTTTTTTCGGGGAAGAAGCAGAGCCTCTGTGCCAAGATATTCTTCCACATCCATATCTAAAGTACAGCAAAGGTCAACCATTTCTGTTACGGTGTTAACATCTACATCTATACCGTTTTTCATTCTTTCTATATATGCAAAATGTTCTTTTTCACCGTGAGTGTATATTCTATCAGCACCCTCTGCCTTGGGAGATTCTCTCAGCTCACAAAGAAGGTCTGACAAGTGTTTTTTTATCTCGTCAGCACTTCCGAAGATTTCCGGATTGATAGCCATAAAGCAATGACATATACCGCCTTTGCCGTCTGTATAGGTATGGCTTGAGGTGTCACCCATAGACAATATCGAGGTAAAGATTTCGCACAGCATTCCATATCCATAGCCCTTGTGGCTTCCGAACTGCTCGCTTGCACCGCCAAGGGGTAGTATGCCTCCGCCATTTCCTTCTGTGATGTTTTCCAAAACCTCGCTTGCATCAGTAGAAACTTTTCCGCTTTTATTTATTGCCCAGTTTTGCGGCAGGGGTTTTTCATATTTATTGTAAAGCTCAAGTTTACCGCGTGTGACAACCGTTGTCGATGAATCGAAGAAGAAATTGTAAGGCTCAGCGGGCATGCTCACTGCAATGGGATTACTTCCGAGCATTGCCTTTTTGCCAAAGGTTGGCACCATAATCGCCTTTGAGCCTGTCATAGAGATGCCGATAAGACCTTCAGCTGATGCCATGTTTGCATAGTATCCTGCAATACCGTAATGATTTGAATTGCGTACACTTACTATTGCCATACCGCTTTTCTTTGCTTTTTCAATAGCAAGCTTCATCGCCTCATATCCGATGAGCTGTCCCATTCCGTTGTGTCCGTCAATAACGGCAGATACAGGTGTTTCGCATATTGTTTCCATCTTTGCGTCCATATTGATAAGGCCCTGTTCTATACTCTTGTGATATCTCACAAGTCGCTGAATGCCGTGGGAATCGATGCCATATACATCTGATGTCAATAAAACATCTGTGATGATTTCGCTTTCCTTATCACTGAAACCAAATTTCAAAAAAGCATCCTCTGTGAATTTTTTGAGTTTTTCGTAAGAATAATTAAAAAACTTTTTCATTGTTTCACCCTTCATTCATTAGAGCTTATGTGTATTGACACATCTGTTATCTATAATACCTTAATTATATATTTGATACAAGCCGATAACAATATTTGAATGTTTAATAAAATTTATAAATCGTTCAAAACTTTTGCGATTTTTATGGTTTTTGCAACATATATATTGAAATTCATTCAAAATAATGATAAAATAAACAGTAATAAAAGGGGAAGAAAAATATATGAAAAACACATTGCACGATCACGAATATCTGACAAAATGGAAAGATATATACATAAAAAAACGTGAGCGATATAAAACTGCAGCAACAGATTTTCACGAGCATGACTTTTATGAAATAAACTTAATTCTGTCGGGGAATGTAAAAGTTCTTGTTTCAAACCAGTCAGTTGAAGGAACAGAGCACAGGCTTGTCCTTACAAGACCTGACACATCTCATTTTGTTCAGTGCAAGCCTGATGTGTTATACTCAAGTCTTTTTTTGATGTTTTCCAAAGACTTTATTCAAAGCTATGATATTCAGGCTATTAATCTTTTGTCTGTTTTCGGCGAAAAAGGAACCATCCTGACAATTAACGAGGAAGAAAAGGATGCATTGAGGAGCATCATAGAGTCTATTGATAAAGAGGAAAGTCTTGTAAGAAAGAGGTTTTTGGTTTTCTATCTGCTTTCTTATATCGATGACATTTCAAAAAAACAAAATATTCAAACAAAAACAATTCCAAGCCCTATTCATGATGTGATGATATATATAACAAAGCACTACGCAGAAAAAATCGTTGCAAAAGACCTTGCAGATATGATGCACATAGGGCGTACCACTCTTATGACACAATTTAAAAAATACACCGGCAAAACCTTGCACGAATATGTAACAAGCTGTCGAATGAAAAATGCAGTAAAGCTTCTTTCAGAAGGTAAAACCGAGTACGATTCAGCCGTCTCTTGCGGTTTCAGTGACAGCAGTTCTTTTATACAATGCTTTAAAAGAGTATTTAATACTACACCCAAACAATATATAAAGCTTGCAAAAAATGAAAATTTTTCCAATTTACCGATTGAATAATAAACAAGGAGAGAATATTATGAAAAAATCATATGGTGTTTCGATTAAATGGCTGGCAGTGACTTCTTTTGAGATTCGTTGCAATGATTTAACAGTGGTCACAGACCCGTATATCACAGAATGTGTTGGCACAGATCTCACTTGGGAAGCTGTGGAAAACTGCGATATTTTGTGCCTTGGACATGCGCACTGGGACCATGTCACTGATATTCCAAGACTTATAAAAAAATTTAAGCCCAGGATTCTTTGCGGCGATCAGACAGCTATGCCTCTTGCAAAATGGCTCAACTATAATCCGTCATTTATATATCCCATGTATCCCGATACGGAGCTTGATTTTGGCGATGTAAAAATCCGTGCGCTCTACGGAAGACACACAAATCTCGGAAGAGGGTTTAATGACTTGTGTGATTATCTCCATGAGAATGAAATCTGCCAGAAATACCCGGAGATATCATCTTTGCAGGCAGTGGGAAGCATGGAATACCGTAACTTTTTGTTCACTCTGCCAAACGGTACAAAGATTTTGCTTTGGGGCAACGAACCTACCGTGGAGCAAATCAACCTCTGCAAAGAAATACAGCCTGACATTGCCATCATTCAGAGGTCATCAAATCCTGAACAAATCAGAGAAAAAGCGAGATTTGCAGCTGAAATCGGATGCAAGGTTTTGATTCCTCACCATCATGATTTTCGCGGTGTTGATGATCCCGCAAATATTGAAACCTTCAAAGAGGAATTTTTCCGTCTTGTGCCTGACGGTGTGTTTATTGCCCCTAAGCATGGCGAGTGGATAGAGCTGTAAAACCGTTTGTCCAATGGATTTAATGTACAAGACAAAAATAAGCTATAAAAGAAAGCACATTTGTTTGATTTCAAAACAAATGTGCCTTTGTTTTATTTGGACTTTTCTGCCTCAGAGAGCATATTTTCAATAAAATTTCCATACCCTCTTGGACAGTTTGGGACAGTTTGGGGACGGACAGTTTGGACAGTTTGGGGACGGGGCAGTTTTTGTTACGTGACAGTTTGTGACAGTTTGGGGACGGGGCAGTTTTTGTTATATTTCGTTGCAAACTCTGATTATCGTCCCTCTTGAAATACCAGTTGCTCTTTCAAGTGCACTTTTTGAAATTCCCTTATCAAAAACAAATTTTTTAATAAGTTCATTACGTTGTAATTTTGTCATTTCTTTGATAGTTGCCGGCTCTTTTCCGTCAATTTCACTCATAATAAGTCTGCGGATATACTGAGGACTTTTTCTTTGCGATTCAGATATTTCAAATGATTCTTCCGATTCACAACCGTTTAATTCTATAAACTGTTTGATCGCAGTTTCTCGGTTGCTGTGGAGCATATCAAGACAAAAATCAATGTCTGTTATGTCCTGCATACTTGAGATATATTCATGGTAACTGCTGTAAGGATAAGAATTGAGAGTACCTGCCATATGAGCTTTTAAAGGATTTTGATGAATGTATCTGATAAGACCAAGATAATATCTGTCATCTTCCACCGGTTCACTTTTGTATCTATTGGCAAACAAGGTACCGTAACGAAGATATTTGATATTAAACCATGTTGCATAATGACTCAGTATTTTTGTCATTATTTTCGATATATCACCAGAGTTATTTTCTTTTATAAATAAATGCACGTGGTTTGTCATAAAGCAATATGCATAAAGCTCTGCTTTCATTTCGATTTTTACTTTTTTGATTATTTCTTTTAACTTTAAATAGTCCGAATCTTCTTCAAATATGTTTTGTCTGCTTATTCCTCTAAATATAATATGGTACAATCCGGTTTGGCTGATTTTTCTTTTTTGTCTGCTCACGAAAATCACCTCAAACAGATTGTACCATATAGTAAATATAATGGCAAGTTTTTT
>JAZNBF010000066.1:0-18314 GCA_045586905.1 Clostridia bacterium | reverse complement strand
AATTGGGTGGTGACATTTAATGACAACAGGCGAAAAATTTGAAAAGGTTGCAGATGCAGTTTATAAAAAAGGTGCTTCGGATTTTGGCACACCTTTTGATGTGACAGGCACAAGCCTTGTGACAATTGACAAGGTTCACCCGAAGGAACACGATGTTGAGGTTTTGACAGATGCAGAAAGTGTGACAGCATGTGGGAAAAATCTCTTTGATATTTCAAAAGATACACTTTCTAAAGCTTATCATGTAGGTCTTACCATGACTGTCAACGATGATGGCTCTTTCAATCTTGATGGTACACTAACGAGAAACTATGCATATGTGAAACCCGACGGCAATTCGATTTGGGGTGGATACACCATACCAAAAGGCACAACTGTTGTGTTGTCATCTAATTTTGAATCTGATGTTGCAACGGATTGCATCGGTATTGTTGTTCGCAGAGAGATTGGCAATAATGGTGCAATAGAAATTCAAGGCAACTCCATGACAAACGGCAAAACAATAAAACACACTCTCGCAAACGAAGGAAAAACAGTTGGATATTGTTTCCGTTTTCCTGACAGAGCAGTTGGTGACGAAGTGCATATACGAAACATAAAACTCCAATGTGAAATCGGTTCTGTTGCTACGGAGTGGGAAGCATACAAAGGCGGAACTTACCCTGCCGAAGACGGCAAAGCAATTGTAAAAAGTGTATCACCCACAATGAACATCACAACACCCACAAGCGGTGCAAACATCGAAGCAAAAGGCTATCTTGACGGACAGGCTGTTATTGATGAACTATCGCAAGCAATTGTGGATTTGGGAGGTGAGATATAATGTTTGATTACAATGGTTTTATTAAAAAAGCACTTATTGGTGCAATCGGTCATATGCCTGATTACAAAATAAGACTTAATGCTGCCGGTTGGCTTGAAAAGGAAGTGCTTACAACAGAAGATCTTGCAGAAATTGATGCTGCTATTGAAGCGCAGTATATTGATGCGACAGAGAGGGAGGCACTTTAAGTGATAAGATTTATGGAGCTTATAATCCTAGCCGCCTCGTTTGCCGGGGCGGTTGGGGCGATAACTGCAACACTAAAAAAATTTATTGCATCAGAGCTCGAGCCTTTGAAAAATCAGATTCATAAAATGGATGTCAAAGAATGCAGACGTTTCCTGATTGATTTTTTGGTCGATATTGAAAACTGTATCACCAAAGATGAGGTTCAGTGGAAATTTGCTCACGATGTTTATGACCACTATATAAATGAACTCAACGAAAATTCATATGTAAAAGACAAATGGGAAAGGGTGATGAGCTATGGGCACAATGAATAAAATACTTGTTGTTTTAGGAATTGTCAGTGCTTTGTTTATGGCTTTGTGTTTTGTGTTTGTCTGGCATGACAAACTGATTCCCGACTCGCTCATAGTTTCATATTTCGGTGCTGTCGGCACCGAGGGGGCTGTTATGGGCTGGATAAAAAATGTAAAGGAGAAAAACAATGGAAATAAATAACATAACTGCTTTGGGAGGGACGCTCATGATGCTTTCCTTTATTGTCAACATCATAGTGCAGCTCACCAAAGAAATAATATCGCTTCCCACAAAGCTATGGTGCATCATTGTTGCGATGAGTGTCAATTTGTCTGTCCTTTGCGTGTTTGCAAAGACGAAATTGGTGCACTGTGATATGGTGACGGTCGTTTTTGCTTTTGCCTCGTCATTTGTGGTTGCATATGTTGCCATGTATGGCTTTGATACCTTCAGAGAATTGTGGCAGAGGTTCAAAAAAGGAGAAAACATAAATGAAAATAACTAAAAAAACTTATGTGTGGGACGGGAGGCTTTCGCTTCGCTCTTCGACAGAGTATATAGTCCTTCATCATGCTGCATCACAAAGATGCAGTGCAGATGATATCCATCGCATACACATATCAAACGGATGGGCAGGTATAGGATATCATTTTTACATAAGAAAGGATGGCACAGTGTATGAAGGCAGACCTCTGGACACAGTGGGTGCACATGTTCAGGGCTTCAATTCAAAAAGCATAGGCATATGTTTTGAAGGCAATTTTGAAAAAGAAAAGATGACAGATGCGCAGCTGAGATCAGGGATAGGGCTTGTCGGATATATTAAAGCTCTGTATCCTTTTGCATCAGTCAAAAAACATTCCGATTTAAATGCCACTGTATGTCCGGGAAAGTATTTCCCGTTTGATGCTTTTTTCCCGTCTCATAGTGAGCTGACAGAAGTTAAAGACATCATAACAGAGCTAAATAAAAGAGGCATTGTGACAAATGCAGCTCTCTGGGAATCCAAGTGTGCATCAGATGCCAATTCCTATAACCTTGCAAAGAAAATATGCAACACAACGAAAATGGGCACAAAAAGGCCTGAGGCACTTGAAAGTGTAAACGATATTGTGTGGGAACTGTGGCACAGAGGCATTATAGACGAAAAATCTTTGTGGCTGAGTCTTATGAAAAAAGATGTCAATCTATATTGGCTCGGATATAAAGCAGCAAATTTTACAGAAGCGAGGTGACAAATTTGCACATTAAAACCGACAAACAAGTTCTTGAGGGCGATGAGACAGAAAAAATAAATCAGCTGACGGTTTATGTGGAAAATTTAAGGGAAGAGATTGAATTCAGATTAAGCACATTAAGTCAGAAAATAGAGAGCATCTATGATATTCTAAGAAAAATGTAAGGAGGGCAGATATGAAATCGACCGATATAATCACACAGTGTGACCGAATCAAGCCAAATGTATATTCTTTTGCCCAAAAGAGAAAATGGCTGAACAAAATTGAAACTGATATCAGACAATTTGCGTCGCGATATACGGAGGCAGATGCCGATCTTGGGTTTTTGCAGGAAGAAAACCCAACCCTTTTTCTCGATGATGCAAACTCTGACATTTACCTTTACTATCTTATATCCATGATAGATTTGTCCAATCAGGAATATGCTCTGTACAATAACAGCTCTTCGTTTTACAACGCGTCACTTCTTAAGTGGCAGAAAAACTACCGACGCACACATCTTCCCGTGTGCAGCACATCAATAAAGGTTTAAGGAGGGATGGGAAAATGCTTCCTTTAATGAAAACAAATGTGGCTTTTTATGAAAAATCCATAAAAGGTTTTGGCGGCATAAATTTGTGTGAAGCAAAGAAAACCGGTGAGCTTTATTCGTCAGAAAATATGACATCTTTGTTATACCCCTCTCTTTCATCAAGAAAGCAGAGGGCAGAGTTTTATCACACCGACCGTGTGATAAATGGCATCGGAGGCTTTGAAGGCTTTTTCTACACTTCATACACAACCGACAAAAAAAGAATTTTTCTCACATTTAAGGGCGTGGACTATGAATTTACAAGCCAGAGTGCTTCGGTAGATTTTTCAAAAAGTCGGGAATTTGCCGCACTTACCGATACCATCCTCATTGTTCCCGACAATGTGATTTTTTCCACTGTAACAAAAAAATTTACCAAAGCTACAATTAATCACATACAGAGCACCACCACCACCAGACAAAAATTCAAGTCGGAGACAAACGGAATGACCACAATGGACAATATGACAATAGACCGTATTGCGACACTTAATTCCAATAAAATAACCTCTGTGCAAACAAGCTACACCTCTTCAGGATCCAAAACCTTTTACTATTCATGCTTTCCCGATATGCTGAAAAAAGGCGATGTCATAGAATTAAAAGCCAACGTATATGCGTCATCACATGACAGCAGCAATGCCTACTATGATTTTATAGCGGGGTTTTACAAGGGACTGACTCTCAAAATCAAAGACATTACAACTGTTTCTCACCAGACTCCGTCGGGCACAGTGAAAGAAGCTGTTGCGCTTATTTTTGACGATAACGCCATCAATATGGATAAGTACTTAAGTCTCAATGTCATGGATTTCACCATAAAACGCACCATGCCGTCGCTTGAGCACATTTGCTCTTTCGGCAATCGCATATGGGGCATAGGCGGAAAAAACATTTATGCTTCCAAGCTTTCCGACGCATCGGAATGGAATGATTTTTCGGTAGATGACTACGGCACTCTTCCTTATGCATCATTCTCGTCCTCTGCCCAGACCGATGGCAATTTCACTGCCATTACACCTTATGGTAACTACATATATGCTTTTAAGGAAAACGCCATCCACAAGATTTTTGGTGACCATCCCGACGAGTATGTTATTCACACAGAAAAATGCAGAGGCGTAGGCGACGACATGTCGGAGAGTGTTACGGTGAGTGCATCGAGCATAATATATGCATCATCCGACGGTATATATATGTATCGCGGTGATTATCCCAAAAAGATTTCCGCCTCCATCGGCACTTTGCCACGCGTCATTTCGGCTGCGGCAAGTGAGGAGTATTACTACATTTTATGCTCAGATGACAATGAGAAATTTTTGTATGTGTATGATATTGCCCGCGATATATGGCATAAAGAAAACGCCTCAGATGGCAGTGCCATTCTTTATTCATACGGAAATAAGGTCTGTATGTCGTCGGGGGGAAGTGTGATATGTCTCAACCCATCTTCTGATGATGAAAAATGCGAAAGGTGCATAAGCTGGAAGTTCGGACTCAGGATAGATGACAAACTCATTGAGAAAAAAGGCTATGGAAAAATCGCCCTCAAATATTCTCTTTCAAAAGATGCAAGCTTCACTGTACGGGCAATATATGATGACGGTGGAAAGGGCGCAGTGTGTGGGGCACGCTATGACGAAGCAGACAGCATGGGCGCAACCATATTTTTGCCCGTAAAAAGATGCAACTGGTTCAAACTTGAATTTTGTGGGGTGGGCAAATTTGTGCTGAAAGCGATAAATCTCAAGTTCTATCGCGGAAGTGAAATATAAAGGAGATGAATTATATTGTCAACATATTTTGACAAGAAAAAACTTTTGGAAAGCAATAGCGATTTATATATTTCTGAATATGACAAAAACTTGCCCGTATCAGACCTCGGAGGCATCATAGAAGCAAAGAAAAGCTACAAAAAAGCCTCCGAAGCAGGTGACATTAGCGCAATGAAAGCGGCAAACGACAGAGCAAATACCATAAGAAAAACTGCCGGCAGCTACTCGGGTGGTGCTGACGGAAGTCAGTATATAACTTATAAAAAGCCATATGAAGTACGGATAAATACGAAATATAAATCTCCGTATGAAGCAGACAAAAAAAGAATTCTCAATCTGATATCAGAAAAAGAAAGCTTTTCATATGATCCTATGGACGATCCCATTTTCGAAATCTACAAAAAGCTTTACACACGCCTTGGCGATGATGCATATGACAGAGCTCTTGCCGATGGCGTTCTGCGCACGGGTGGGGCTATGAACACAAGTGCGCAGTCTGCGGCAATGCAGGCGAAAAACCATTATAACACCATGCTCATGTCGAAAATCCCCGAGCTGTATGAATCTTCCTACGAGAAATACAGGTCCGAATACGAGAGACTGTATGACGAGCTCGATCTTTTAAACGAGCTTGATGACAGCGCATATAAAAGACATCGTGACACTGTATCCGACTGGGAGAATGACCGTGAATATTTCTATCAGAAAGATGAAGATATGTCCGATTGGCTCAGGGAACAATATGAATTTGACACCGGCACAGAATACAAACTCACAAAAGATGAAAACGACAGGGCATATAAAGAAAGCCGCGACCGGATAGAAGACGCAAGATGGGAAGACGAATATGAGTTCGATAAAAACAGTGATGTTATAGAACATGCAACTGATATTGCAAAAATTCTGTATGGTAAGTCGGGTGCAACAACCGAGAGGATAAAGAACATAATCGCGATGCTTAAACAGCAAAGATAAACTTAATTGATAAAATCCCCGCATTGTGTTATATTAAAACTAACACATGCGGGGATTTTTTTGCTCCGGCAAAAGTCGGAATATACCATAGTTTATGAGAAAAAATCCAATGCATTTTTTTGTTTTTTGTTTTATAATTAAGCTATAAAAAGATTTATCTTTTTTGAGGTGATGCAGATGAGCACAAGTCAAATTAACAAACTGCATATTTTGACTAAAAAAAACTTTGAAATGGATGAGCACAAGGTGCATATCCAGATGTCGAGTGAATATCCCGACTACATTGGTGTGATGCACAGCCACGAATTCATTGAGATGGTGTATGTTATGTCGGGTGTGGGCATGCATACTGTCGACGGTAAAACCTCGATTGCCAAAAAAGGAGATTTATTTGTCATAAACAGCGGCACTCCCCATCTTTTTGAATATAACAAAGACGACAAAGAACAGTTTGTGTCATACGACCTCAAATTCACTCCCGATTTTTTTGACACATCGGTCACGGGGAGTCAGGGCATAGAATCTTTAAAAAACTCTTTTATGTTTTATTCACTTCTTCACGGACGCAGTGAAGCAATGCCATACATAAGCGTTTCGGGAGATTCGTTCTCTGTTTTCGGAGAGCTGTTCGGTAAAATATAT
Organism: Clostridia bacterium; assembly: GCA_045586905.1. Lineage (GTDB taxonomy): Bacteria > Bacillota > Clostridia > UMGS1810 > UMGS1810 > RGIG1828. The sequence continues at coordinate 11,807 of JAZNBF010000066.1, read as the reverse complement.
AACGAATACAATCTGAGAGAGAAAGGCTATATAGAGATTATCAGAGCCTACATTATAGAACTCATTGTGAGCATTTTCCGAAAAACAGATTCCTCTTCCAAAAAATCGGACACATCTTTTGCAAAGCAGGTTGTGTGTTATATCAATGAATATATAAATAACAACTTCTCTTCCCACATATCAATCCGTGAGCTTGCATCTCAGGTGTGCACAAATCCCGACTATATGGGACGGATTTACAAGCAGAACACAGGTGTTACCATAAGCGAGATGATACAAAAGGTTCGCATAGAGCACTCGTGCAGGCTTTTAAAAAGCACTAATCGCACTGTGGCAGATGTTGCCGCTTCGTGTGGGTTTGAAGATGTAAAGTTTTTTTACACCGTATTTAAACGCATCAACGGGATTTCACCCGGTGAATATAGAAAATCGCAAATCTAAGGAGGGTATTTATGTTTAATATCAAAGAATGGAGCAAACAGGCAAACATCGTTGCCGATGTATTGTCAAAGGCACCCAAATTCGATAAGAATCTCAGGGTGGGCAGAGAAGAATTTGCACGCAGGCACAAAGCTGTGTATGAAGCACTCCAGAAAGCAGGCTTCGATGCAGGTATTGTATATTCCGACGAGCACTATCACGGCGATGTGCCATATCTTGGCGGCAACACCAACATTTCAGTTGAACCTGTGGCAGGTGTCATAGGCAAAAACGGTTTTTCAATTCTGGCAGGTCTTGAAGGATGCTATGTTGCTGAACAGCTTTCTCCCCGTTCTGGATGTAAGGTGGCAAGAGTTGAAATGCTCAAGCTCGCCGACGAAGAATATCCGGTAGAAGCCGACAGACCCGAAGAGGTGCTTGAAGAAATCTGCGGAAAAAGACCCAAGCGCATTGCACTTCTCACTCCGAGAGCAGTTATGCCCGTAGCACTCTATGAGTGGTTTTGTAACTTTGCAGGCAAAGACAATGTGCTCGATGCACAGGAAATATACTATAAGATAAAATACGAAAAATCAGACATCGAAATGCAGCTCACCAAGCAAGCTGCTCTCATCACCGACTATATGATTGAAGGCATGCTCGCAGTTATGAAACCCGGAATGCTTCAGACTCAGGTCGCACAGTGGGGATGGGCTATTGCATCAGAGCTTGGTGTAGAAGAACACGGAATTGATATCATGGTCACAAGCGGCGAAGACAACCGATCCATCGTTGGTAAAGCTCTTAACCATGTTATAAAAGAAGGCGAATTTGTACACCTCGGTGTAGGTCCCGCCATGGATGGTCTCACTGCATGTCAGAGATGCTCTGTTGTGTGCACCCAAAAAGGCGGCAAGCTCACCGACACTCAGGAATACTGGATGAGCTTTGTTGAAGATGCATACAGAGTAGGCCTCGAGGCTTACATCGATGTTGCAAAAAACAATCTCCCTGCCCGTCTTCAGGAGCAGGCTCTTGTAGACTATTTTGAGAGCAGAAGGGAAGAGGTGTCAAAGAGAATAGGCAAACCCATTGACCTTGCCATGCTCAAACCCTACACAGGCACCCACAACGCAGGCTACACTGAATGTCAGGAATTCTATGGAGCAATCACACTCAATTCCAACGAACCACTCGGCAATCAGATTGTTATGATGCTCGATGTTGCGGCAAGAGGCTTCGGCAGCACATGGAATGATGTCATCATCCCCGAATTTGACTATATATTAGTTGAAAAAACACTCGGTAAATATGGCCCCAATGTTGAAGTTCTCAACAATCTTCCCATAAGAGTTCAGCATCTTGTCGGCAGTGGATATTGATGGAGGTAAAAATGAAATATACATATTATAATACCAACACAAAAGAAGTTAATAATGACATAAACACCATTTTCCCCGGTTTTGGCAAAAACGAAGTGCTCGCAGTTATGAGTCCTCACGATGACGATGCTGTAATCGGTGCAGGCTATGCTATGCTTGCTGCCAAAGAGGCAGGAGCAGATGTATATGTAGTGATTTTCTGCAGAGGCGATGCAGGATATAGCACCATAGAGGAAAAAGCTACCATAGAAGAAGTCAGAAAAAATGAAACCTTCGATTGCTACGAGCGCATGGGCATACCCAGAGAGAATATAATCAGAATGGACTTCCCCGATTTCTCGGCAATAGGCAATCTTGGTTGGGAAAAAGCAGACGGAAAGTCAGGACAGATGCCTAAACTGCTCAAAATCCTTCGTGACAACAAGGTTACCCGTGTTATGATTCCAAATCACTATCACGAACACATCGACCACCTTGCAACCTATCTCATGTCAAGCTTCGACACTCCTCAGGCAGGTGATGCAGCTCTTGTAGACAATGGCACACCCCACGCAGTGAAGTCCACACTTCAGTATTGTGTATGGGCAGACCTTGATCCCGAAGATGCTCTTGTGCATGGCAGAGCTACAAACATCCGTGCCAACAGAATCCTCTCTGTTGACAAAGAGGTGGAAGAAATCATAGACGATGCAATCACAGCCTATGTGTCACAGGGAGAGATTATCAAAAACCTTGTGAATGCACGAAAAGAAAGAGAAACCTCAGATGGCAGATTCATCGAAGTATATATTGAGTTTGATTGCAGACCAAAAATCAGTTTTAAGCCTTACCTTGAATGGATTGAAAATATTTAATTTAAAAAACCTCCGATGTGAATTTCTCATATCGGAGGTTTAGTTTATCAGAGCTACTTTCAAGTTCATAATAGATGCAACAGATTTTAGCTAAATTTTGCACTTTCGTGCAAATGGAAATTATTGCTTCGCAATAGCTAAATAACTCCTTTGGAGTAGCTAAATTAAATTCGCTGTTAGCTGACCGAAGGTCAATTTAGCTACAAAGTAATTTAGCGTGCATCGCACATTTAGCTCGCCGTCAGGCGAATTTAGCTGAAAAAAGACATTTTTCTTATGGACCTTCAGACGAGAGCGTAAAGTTCAATGCTCCGGTGGAGCATTGAATAGCTCGAGAGTCCCTGCGAGGTGAAAACGAGCGATTAGCGAAGTTTGAGCCCGCCCGGTCGAAGATGAGAAAGGCCCATAAATTAAAAAAGACTATTCCGAAGAATGTAATAATTTCATCATGGACCTTCAGACGAGAGCGTAAAGTTCAATGCTCCGGTGGAGCATTGAATAGCTCGAGAGTCCCTGCGAGGTGAAAACGAGCGATGAGCGAAGTTTGAGCCCGTCGAATCGAAGATGAGAAAGGTCCATAAAAACAAAAAATCCTGTCAGAAGACAGGATTTTCTTTTTATGGACCTTCAGGGACAAGTGAAGCTACGCTTCACAACTGCTTGACGACCGTGAGCCAAGGCTCACAGTACCCGTCTGCGCACCTTTTTGCTAAAAAACAGTCACCCGGACTGTTTTTTTACGCAAAAACCCCCACGGGGTTCGAGCCCCTGAAGAAAACCACCCATAAAACAAAAAAGACGATTACATAAAGTAATCGTCTTTTTTGTTTGGAAGAGCCGAACGGTTTAGATGACATTTATGTTTAGTGAAATATCAACTTCGTTGATGTGAAATAATTTACTCCGTAAATTGTGAAATAGAAAACTTCGTTTTCTGTGAAATGAAATAAATCCACATTCGCGTAGCGAATATTTCATACACCGAAGGTGTATTTCACGTGCGAAGCACATTTCACAAATCCGCAAGGATTTATTTCGTTGAAAAAAGCATCAATCTTGTATCAAGATTGATGCTTTTTTCTGATGGACCTTCAGGGACTCGAACCCCGGACCAACCGGTTATGAGCCGGTTGCTCTAACCAACTGAGCTAAAGGTCCATATGTATGTGCCCGTTTTGAGCACTTAGCTATTATAGCATATGAAAAGTTAAATTTCAAGACTTTTTTTCACCTTTTTTAAAAAAAGTGAAATTTTGACAAAACATCTTATTAAAAAAACTATTCTGCACGAAAGTTACATATCAGGCAATACAAAATATCGAATATTTATTCTCTTAAAAAGCTTCATTTTTCCAAAGTAAAACATTATAAAAAAATACACAAAAAAAGTTAAAAAATATAATATTTTACAAAAGAAAATCCTTTCATTTTTCCACATTTCCACATGTTTATCCACACAAAAAACATGCCCAAACATGCGAAAATCAAGGCTTTTCCCCAGACAAAATTTTACAAATATTTTCATTTTATTTTTTTATACTTTTGTATTATTTTTTATGAAATTTTGCCTTCGGAAATTTTTTCGTAAATTTTATCGCATGAAAAGGGGACAAAACCTAAAAAACCAGTATTTTCAAGGCTTTGCGCCATATGCATAATTTTTAAAAATTTTGCATAAACATGTCGAAATCCACTTGTGGTGCACCCTTGGGCGATGCATGAAAATTTTTTAAAAAATTTTTAAAAAACACTTGACAAAACAAAAATTTAGAGTTATAATGCGCTTGAAGGTCAAAGAAAGTCAAAGTCTAAAAATTTTGATTAATGTCAAAAAAATTATAAAGGTGGAAAATTCAAACGATTTGCTTAATTTGTTGGTCAAAGAAAGGATGAAATGTCATGAAAATGAGTGACACCATAGAAAACTTTATAAGAGATCTTTTCGACAATGAAAACAGTGTCGAACTAAGACGAAACGAACTTGCAATGTATTTCAATTGTGTTCCTAGCCAGATCAACTATGTTATCTCCACCCGTTTCACTGCCGAGCGGGGATATATAGTGGAAAGCCGGAGAGGCGGTGGAGGCCACATAAAGATAACCCGCATAGCTGTGGGAAGAAATGATGCACTGCGCCATGTGCTTTCAAACATAGGTGACACCATCGATGTTTTAACCGTCGAAGCAATCATCGACAATCTCTATTCGGCGGAGGCAATAAGCGCCGAGCAGGCAAAACTGATGCTTTCTGCCTGCTCCAACAACGCCCTGTCACCAATTTCAGACGGATTTCTCAAAAACAGAGTAAGGGCGAGTATATTTAAGCATTTATTGTTAATGTTTATATAAGTAAGGAGGCAAGAAATTATGTTATGTTCAAACTGTGGCATCAAAGATGCCAATTTTCACTACAAACACATATCCGGCGGTCAGCAGACAGAGCTTCATCTTTGCGCCGAATGTGCAAAAGAGCTTGGCTATATAAAAGAAAAGGAAAACCTTTTTGGGTTCCCGAGCTTTCTGGGCGACTTTCTGTCTGCACCCAAAGCAGTTCAGTCTCCTCTCTCCTGCCCGTCATGCGGCACAAGCTTCGATAAGGTTCGCCGCACAGGCTTTCTTGGATGTGACAAATGCTACGAAGCTTTTGGCGCTCCCATAGAGACCATGCTTTCCAAAATGCAGCCTTCAACTGTTCACAAAGGCAGACTCAGTGGCACCGACGGTAAAAAAATAGAGAGAGCAAACACTCTGAAAACTCTTAAAGAAGATCTGAAACGCGCAATAATAGAAGAAAATTATGAAAATGCGGCAGTCCTGAGAGATAAAATAAAAGAACTTGAGGCAAAGGAGGCTGAACAAAATGGCTAAATGGTTCAAAGACAACGGTGCACAAAATGATGTTGTGCTCAGCACCCGTATAAGACTTGCAAGAAACCTGAGGTCAATTCCTTTTCCAAACAAAATGACACCCGACGATGCCATGAAAGTCATCGGCCTTGTAGAAACTGCTCTTGAAGAAATGAACTATACCTTCACCAAGCTCGACATCCCTTCAATGACCACAGCAGAAAAGCACAAGCTCGTTGAAGAGAGATACATCAGTCCCAATCTTGCCAACTCCTCTCTTCCCTGTGTGGCTTATATCAGCGAAGATGAAAATGTCAGCATTATGGTAAACGAAGAAGACCACATACGACTCCAGTGCATCTTTGCAGGCAAAGAAGACAAAAAAGCATATGAGCTCATCACCAAGCTCGACGACTACCTCTCGGAGCGAATAGGATATGCAATGCACGAAAAATACGGTCACCTCACCTCGTGTCTCACAAATGTCGGCACCGGCATGCGAGTGTCATATATGCTCCACCTTCCTGCCATAGTGATGTCGGGCGCAGCCGAGAGCGTGTTCGATGCGGTCACCAAGCTCGGTGTAACTGTGAGAGGCATATATGGCGAGGGCACAAAATCGTCAGGCAATTTGTTTCAGTTTTCCAATCAGACCACACTTGGCAGATCGGAAAATGAAATAATCGGCACTCTCAACGAAACAATAGACAGCATCATCTCAAAAGAAAACGAACTCAAAACAAAGCTTTTTGAAAAAAAGGGCCTTGTGCTTGAAGACAAGATAATGCGTTCATACTCCATACTCAAATCTGCACGCATAATGCAGAGCAAAGAGATGATGGAAAGACTTTCCGATTTGCGTTTTGGCATAGGGCTCGGCATTGTAGATGACATAGAGTACAAAACACTCAATGAAATAATGATTCAGGCTTCTCCTTCCAATATCACTGCCGACCACAGCATCACCAATGCATTTGAAAGAGACGCAAAAAGGGCAGAGATAATCAGAGGTAAGCTTTAAAGGAGGAATTCAATATGGAAACAAGATTCACCGACAAATCAAGATCATCGCTCCGCTTTGCACACGATACTGCCCGTGAGATGGGCTATGGCTTTGTCGGAAGCGAACATATAATAGCAGGCATACTTAAAGAGGGCAGTTCACCTGCAGCTGCTGCTCTGGAGGGGATGGGAGTCAGCTATGAAGATTTCGTTTCGAAAATAGCAGAGCTTTCTCCTCCCGACACCACACTCAGTGTTATCGGTTCATCTCTCCCGCTCACACCCCGTTGCAAGACAATCCTTGAGATGAGCTTTAATGAAGCAAAAAAACTCGGCTCGCTTCTCATCGCTCCCGAGCATATTGTTCTGGCAGTGCTCAGAGAAGGTCAGAGTGTTGGAGCCAAAATTCTTTCAAGTTTTGCGATTGATGTAAATTCTCTTGTGAACGAAATGTTTTCGGGCGAGGCTTCTTCAAACCCGCAAAAACAGGCCGAAAAGGGCGATGCCGATGTGCCAAAGAGCCTTTCGCAGTTTGGCACCGACCTCACCAAAATGGCAAAGGACGGAAAGTTTGATCCAATCGTTGGCAGAGATAAAGAAATAGAAAGAGTCATTCAGATTCTTTCCCGTCGCACCAAAAATAACCCCTGTCTCATAGGTGAACCCGGTGTTGGCAAAACTGCTGTTGCAGAAGGCCTTGCTCAGAAAATTGCATCGGGTGAAATTCCCGAAATCTTAAAGGATAAAAAGATTTTTTCACTCGATCTATCGTCTATGATAGCCGGCACCAAATACAGAGGCGAATTTGAAGAGCGCATCAAAAAAGCACTCGACGAAGTGAAAAAAGATGCCGCCATCATCCTCTTCATAGATGAGGTCCACACCCTCATCGGTGCAGGCGCAGCAGAGGGCGCAATGGATGCGGCAAACATCTTAAAGCCTCTTCTTGCAAGGGGCGAAATTCAGCTCATTGGTGCCACCACGCTTGATGAATATCGCAAAAACATCGAAAAAGATGCAGCTCTTGAGCGTCGTTTCCAGCCTGTCAATGTGGGCGAACCGACAGTTGATGAAACAATAGAAATCTTAAAAGGCATCAGAGAAAAATACGAATCTCACCACAAGGTAACCATTTCCGACGAGGCGTTAAATGCCGCTGCAAAGCTTTCGGCACGCTACATCACCGATCGCTTCTTGCCCGATAAGGCAATCGACCTCATCGATGAAGCAGCGTCAAAAATCAGGCTAAAAGCCTTCACTGCTCCGCCCGACATTAAAGATGCAGAGGAGAAGCTTTCACAGGTCTCGTCCAAAAAGAGACTTGCCATTGAAGCGCAGGATTTTGAAAACGCGGCGACTCTGCGCGATGAGGAAGAAAAACTCAGAAAAGACCTCGAAGAGAAAAAGAAGGAATGGGAAAACAGCAACTTGCCTTCGGAGCTTCTGGTGAGCGAGGATGATATTTGCGATGTTATCACAAGCTGGACCGGCATCCCCGTAAAGAAACTTGCCACCGAGGAGCAGGAAAGACTCAAAAACATGGAAGAAATCCTCCATGGACGTGTTGTGGGTCAGGATGAGGCAGTAAGCGCTGTTGCCAGAGCCATCAGACGAGGCAGAGTAGGTCTCAAAGATCCCAAGCGCCCCACGGGCTCCTTCATCTTCCTCGGCCCCACAGGTGTGGGTAAAACAGAGCTCTGCAAAGCACTTGCCGAGGCAATTTTCGGCGACGAAAATGCCATCATACGCATCGACATGAGTGAATATATGGACAAACACAATGTCTCCCGTCTTGTAGGCTCCCCTCCGGGCTTTGTTGGCTATGAGGAAGGCGGTCAGCTCACCGAAAAAGTGCGCAGAAAGCCATATTCGGTAGTGCTTTTCGATGAAATTGAAAAAGCTCATCCCGATGTTTTCAACATTCTTTTGCAAATTCTTGATGACGGTATCCTTACCGATTCTCAGGGCAGAAAGGTTGACTTCAAAAACACGGTTGTCATTATGACCTCAAACATCGGTGCACGCCTCATCACCGAAAAAGCAAAAGCGTCTCTCGGCTTCGGAACACAGGATGGCGATGCCGACTCCGACTACAACTCCATCAAAGAAAAAGTGCTTTCCGAGCTCAAAAACGTGTTCCGTCCCGAGTTTTTAAACAGAGTTGACGAAACCATAGTTTTCCACAAGCTCACAAGGGAAAATATCGAAAAAATCACCCGCATCCTCATTTCATCACTTGAAAAGAGAGTGTCGGCAATGGGCTACTCGCTTTCCGTTACCGACGAAGCCATTTCTCATCTTGCCGATGCAGGCTTTGATGAGGTCTACGGTGCAAGACCTCTCCGTCGTGCTATTCAGTCTGAGGTTGAAGACCTCATTTCCGACGAGATACTTGCAGGTAAATTCACCGAAGGCGACACCATAACAATCGATGCAGATGACGGAAAAATTGTATTGAAATAACAAACACATAAAAAGAGTGCAGATTATCATAATCTGCACTCTTTCTGTTTTGACACATGTTATAAAACAATCGGTTTCAATCAGTTAAGCTCCGATGCTTCTGCACCTTTGGCAAGCTCCATGCAGTGCTGAGCTGCAAAGCTGTCCTGAGCTTCACTGTTTTTGAGGGCAATTGCATATTTACGGGGAATCTGCACCTCAATGCCTCTGGGCACAATCATTCCCACACCGTTTACTGCCACAAACACATCGTCTTTATATTTGTCGTTGTCTTTAAAAAGCTTAACGCTCACAAGTTCGTTGTAGTAATTTGTGTCATGTGTTACTTCTTTTTTTACTTCTTTGTTTTCTGTAACTTTAGCCATAGTCAACGCCCTCCTTACTGGCTCACACTGTCAAAGGTTGATGAGCTTTCAATTCTTACAAGATAATTTTTAACAAGTCTTTCGGCAGTTTTTGTACCTTTCCAGCCTGCTGTTGCTCTCTGGTTGAGAGGATCGGCGCTGCCGCCTGAGCCAAGCTGTTTTACAATGTGCTCAAGTCCGCCGCCTGTTATCTCGGTCACGCCATATGCATTTGCGCCAAGCACAAGTGTAGAATACACATCTCTTGAATCCTGGCCTGCATCTTTAAAGATTTTTGCTTCGGTGCTTTCAACAAATCTTACACCTGCAAGCTTGCCGATTTCGCCTTCGAAGATTTCGTTTGATGCGCTGTATTTGTGCACATCAATCCATTCCTCGTCTCTCATGAGGTCGTAGGCAACATCGGGGTGTATGATTGCAATATAGCTTCCGTCAATCTTGGGTGCATTCTGAGTTTTCAAAAATCTTGCAGCCTTGTAGATGTCATCCACTGTGAGCTTGCAGCCTTCGTCAAGAGCTTCCCTTGCTTCTTTGGCGCCCGAATACATAACATTTGTACCACCGTTGAGCACTTCTCTTGTGATTGTGTCGAGGGTAGCGCCTGCCTGGGCACCGAGAAGCTTTGTGGTTTCAACCAGAGTGTTGTCAATGGCAGAAAGCATAAGCATGTCGGAAATTGTCACATAGTAGCCATACTGATTTACAGTAGAGGTGACATTTGTTACGCTGAGTGCGCCACCGTCGGGAGTGATGCCTTCGGTGAGGGGAGTTGTGGCCTTGGAGAAGGGCACAAATTTTCTGAACTGAATTGTTTTACCACCGTTTTGGGGAATGGCATGCTTCTGACCAAACTGATCGTGAACGAGGTTTGGCTGAGCATTATCGATAAGATAATCGCTGTAATAGGTTCTCATTTCTGAGGTGAGAGATGAGTCGGTGGTTTTGTTGGGATTTGCATCAAAAAGTCTTAAATTTAAATTCATAATATCTCCTTTCATTTTCAGGTGCAGCAGGACACCAAAAGGTGTTCAGATTATACTGCATCAGAAGCTGATGATTTCGCCTTTTGCCACTCTTTTGGCAATTTCAGCACGCTCGGCAGGAGAAAGCTTAGACACATCCGTCTTGTAAAGAGCTGTGCTTTTGGATGTCATACCATTCTCAAGAGGTCTCTGTCCTCTTGTTTTAATAGAGAGCGCAGTCTTTTCTTTTGCTTCCATAGCCGCTTTTTCCACCAAATCTTTCACTATTTCCTCGTGGTGCACTGCAAGGTAAGCATTTTTAAGACTGACACCTGCTTTAAGCATTTTCACAAACTCGGCATTTTCTGCTTCGTCTTCAATGCTGAAATCAGGGTATGATTTTTTAAGCTCTTTTTCGTCGGTTATCCAGGAGTTTATGGTGTCCTGCATAGCCTTCTGTGCTCTCTGCTTTTTCATGTGCTCGTTTTCAAGTTCAAGCTCTCTTATGCGTCTTGCGATATCGTCATCAGCATTTTTCTGGGTCATTTTTCCCGGCATGTGAGAGTTGTCCGAGTTGATTGCATCAATAAGCTCCGATGCATCAAATTTGTCGATGCCGTATTTTGACATGAGCGCTCCGATGATTTTTTCGTTTTCGGCAGCTTTGGCTCTGGAAGCAGAGCTTTCTTTGAATCTTCTTTTCAGATTGTCTCTGATTCTCTTTTCAAACTGCTCTTTGTAATCACCTTTTATGAGCTTTTCAAACTCGGCATCTTTGCCTTCTGCGCCTTCAGGCACAGTCTGAGACTGAGCGTCGGTCTCTTTTTCTGCCTCATAGCCATCCTCCGACGGTGCACCTTTCAGGGAGAGCTCAGAGATCAGTTTTTCAATTTCGTGCTCGTTTACTTTTTTCATTTTTCGTCCTTTCTCTTCGCATTTGCGAAACGTCTTTTCTTCGGTCTTTCCCGAGTGCCAATAAGCTCAGAAAGAAGCATACTGCCTGTCGGGGTATTGTGCAGGGTGGGATTTGGACGGGCAAATTCTTCTGTCTTTTGCTTACAAATCCATTATACCTTTTTGCTGTTTATGTTTTTTTCATTTTTACCAAAAAAACAAAAGCACCCAAACGCGTTGTGCCATAAGCCTTTCAGACGCATTTTGGTGCAAAAAAAGTGAAAAATATATCAAATTTACACAGACTGTTAAAAACTTGACTTTTTTGCATATATTATATATAATAGTATATGTATTATTATGCTTGTAATTATGTTTACAGTTAAGGAAGTGAAACTATGCTTACAAAAGCACCCAAGGGCACCATGGACATCCTGCCCGAAAATTCATATAAATGGCAATATATTGAGGACGAAATCCGCAAAATTTGCCGCGAGTTTGGCGTGAGTGAAATCAGAACACCTGTTTTTGAACACACCGAGCTTTTTCAGCGTGGTGTTGGTGACACCACCGTCGTTGTTGAAAAAGAAATGTACACCTTCAATGACAAAGGTGGCC
>JAZNBF010000065.1:0-21322 GCA_045586905.1 Clostridia bacterium | reverse complement strand
GCCGTTTATCATATTATCTTTGATTTCATCACCACAATATGCTTTAACAATTTTTCTCTGGTCTTTAAGTGCCTGTTCTGCTTCGGCAAGCTCGGAATCATTGTTGCTGTTCATGGAATAGCCGCATTTTTTGAGAGCTATTGAAACCATATCGCGCTCCTGATTGAGCATGAAAATGTTACCCGAGTATTTTTCATCCCAAAGGATATCCCAGCTATTTACTTCTTCTTTGACCATGGTTTTGTTGTATAAGATACCGATGGTGCCCCACATATAAGGAACTGTGTATTCCCCACTTGGATCAAAAGACAGATTTTTCATGTTAGGGTCGATATTAGAGTAGTTTGGTATGTTTTCAAAATTGATTTTATTTAAAAGACCTTCGTCTATCATCTGCTCGAGCATATAGTCGGAGGGTACGATTACATCGTAGGGAGATGTAGCATTTGACACCTTCATATACATTTCTTCCACAGAATCGAACATCTCATATACAACCTTGATATCGGGGTTTTCTGCTTCAAACATTTCGACAACATCGGGATGGATATAGTCTCCGACATTATACACAAAAAGCTTGGTTTTGGACGAGCATGCACTGAAGAAAAGTGCAGAGGAAAGGACAAGAATTAAACAAAGTGCAGTTAAAAGAATTTTTTTCATGCTGATTCTCCTTTTTAAAACAGAATTGACGAGCCATCTTTTGAAGATGAGCGTTTATTGATGATGAGCAAAAGAATTGCCACTATTATGAACATCACTGTGGACAGTGCATTATACATAGGATTTACGCCACGTCTTACACTTGAGTAAATATAGATTGACAAATTGTTTACACCGTTACCTGTTGTGAAAAAGCTTATTACAAAATCGTCTATTGAGAGTGTGAAAGCTATTAATAGTCCACTCACTATTCCGGGTTTGATTTCCGGCAGAACAACCTTTCTGAAAGCGTAGAAAGGCTTTGCACCAAGATCAAGTGCTGCTTCATACAGGCCCGAATCGAGCTGAACAAGCTTTGGAAGGACAGACACGATTACATATGGCACACAAAAGGTTATGTGGGACATAAGAAGAGTGAAATATCCGAGGGGAATGTGGACTGTCAGAAAGAGCATCATCATTGACACACCCATTACAAGCTCGGAACTTACCATGGGTAGGTTTGTACATGCATTTATGAGACCTTTAAGCTTTTTGCTTCTGTACCCCTGAATGCCTATTGCAGCCGCAGTGCCTATTATGCACGACAATACAGAAGCAATAAGAGCAATAGTGATGGTGTTTGCAAAAGCTTCTAAAAGTGCTGAATCTGATAGCATCTGTTCATACCAACGAAACGAAAAGCCTCCCCAGTTTGAAGTTGACTTTATGTTGTTGAAAGAAAAAACCATGAGAATTATTATGGGGAAATAGAGGAACAAAAACATCAGAAACAAATATATATTTTCAAAGAAATTTTTTATAAAATGTCTTTTCATTTGCATCTCCTAAAACATATCCATTTGTCGGTTGGATTTGTTAAATATCTTCATTACATACATTGATAAAAATGCAAAACACATGAGAATTATCGAAAGAGCCGAGCCAAAATTGCGGCCTACGGGATTTTTAAAATTCTTCTCGATGAGGTTGCCTATGAGCATAAACTGTCCGCCACTGAAGAAGTCGGAAATATAGAAAGAAGTTAGCGCCGGCAGAAATACCATGGTTATGCCCGAAACAACTCCGGGAAGACTGAGCGGCAGGATAATCTTAAAAAAGATTTTTACCTTGTTGGCACCTAAATCTTTTGCAGCTTCTATGACACTGTCGTCAATCTTGATGAGGACAGAATAAATCGGGAGTATCATAAAAGGAATAAAATCATATACTGTGCCAAGGACCACTGCTGTCTGTGTGTACATGATATTGATCGCAGGGAGGCCGATGAATGTGAGAAAACTATTTAAAATGCCATCGGGCTGAAGTATGGTGAGCCAGGCATAGAGCCTGAGCATGACATTCATCCACATGGGCATAACAAACAGCATGAGAAGGCCCGTTGCCTTTTTTCCTTTTGCCATTCTGACACGGTCACGGTCGGCTATGATTTTTGCAGCAGGATAGCCAAGAAGTATACAAAATATGACGCTTAAAAATGCTATCCATATGGAATTGAACAAAATCTTAATGTAGATAGGTTCGAAAAATCTGGCAAAGTTTGCGAGCGTGAAATGCGTTACCCCACCATCATTGGTGACAGTGAGCGCATAGAAAAATATTAAAAACATAGGTGCTATGACAAAGAGCACCATCCACAAAAGATGCGGATACGAAAGAGATTTTTTAAACATTATCAGGCTCCAGAAATCAGGATTTTTTCATAATATGAATATCAGACGGTTTAACAAAAATGCTCACACTGGCACCGACCTCAAACATGGCAGTGTCGTGAACAAGCCACCTGAAACCGTTTGAGTTGATAACCATTTCGTAGTGAACGCCTTTGAAGGTTACCGACTCTACCACACCTTGAATTTTGCCCTTGTCGGGGTCCAATATATAGATATCTTCAGGTCGGATGACAACATCGACGGGTTCGTTTCGTTCAAAGCCTGTGTCTACACATTCAAAATCAGTGTCCATGATGTTTACAAGACAATCTTCTTTCATTATACCGTCTATAATGTTGCTTTCACCAATAAAATCGGCAACATATGCATTCTGTGGTTCATTATATATGTCTGTGGGTGTGCCGATTTGCTGAATTGTGCCTTCTTTCATAACGACTATGGTATCGGACATAGTAAGAGCTTCTTCCTGATCGTGAGTTACATATACAAAGGTTATGCCAAGTTCTCTTTGCATGTTTTTAAGCTCAAGCTGCATGCCCTGCCTAAGCTTGAGGTCGAGTGCAGCGAGAGGTTCGTCCAAAAGGAGAACTTTTGGCTCATTTACTATGGCACGGGCAATTGCAACACGCTGCTGCTGACCACCAGAAAGAGAACTTATGGTACGGTTTTCAAAACCTTTAAGGTTAACCATCTCTAAAACTCTCTTAACCTTGGTATCAATCTCTTTGGAAGAAAGCTTTTTGATGCGAAGTCCAAAAGCTATATTATCATATACATCGAGATGTGGGAAAAGAGCATATCTCTGAAAAACAGTGTTAATCTTTCGTTCATGAGCAGGAATGGCAGTTAAATCCTTGCCTTCAAAAAGCAAAGTTCCCGAGTCGGGTTCTTCAAAGCCTGCGATTATACGCAGAAGGGTTGATTTGCCACAGCCTGAAGGACCAAGAAGAGTGAGGAATTTGTTTTCGTTTATATGAAGAGTTATATCTTTTAAAGCTTCTGTGTCATCAAACTGCTTTGAAAGATTTTTTATTTCTATGAGTTGTTTTGCCAATTATTTCACCCCTTATCAGAATGAGGGAGGTGTGGATACCCACAACACCTTCGCGTTGGATTTTGTTTTGTTTTCTATATAATGTACAGCAGTTGGTTTGTAATAAAAGCTTTCATTCTTTTTGACACGATATTTTTTATTGCCTATGTGAAGAACGATGCTTCCGTTTAGAACATAGCCAAATTCCTCTCCTTCGTGAGGATCGTCTATGTAGGATTTACCATCGGGAAGGAGCTCGATTATAATGGGCTCCATATCATTTTTTTGCGAGTTGGGAACTATCCAGTTTATGATGCTTCCTTCATCCTTGTATTCTTTTACAAAAACATCGTCGGCTTTGAAAACGACATCTTCATCGATGGCCTCGTTGAAGAAGTTTTTGAGGTCTGTGCCGAGACACTGCAAAAGGTCGGAGAGCGTGGAAATAGACGGAGAAGCAAGGTCACGCTCCACCTGAGAAATAAAGCCCTTGGACAGTTCGCACCTGTCGGCAAGCTCTTCCTGGGTGAGACCGTTGATTATTCGCAATCGTTTGATTTCTTTACCTATGTTCATACAAACACCGCCTGTTTTATAAACCGAAAATTTAGTGAAACTAAACTCGGAGTTTTTAATAATATCTTTTTAGTTTAGAAACACTAAACTAAATTATATTATTTACCAGTATCTTTGTCAATACATTTTTCGCAAAATTTCATATAAAATACGACAAAAAACCACAGTGATATTATATTATTTTACACAAGATAAAATCAAACTGAAGAAATTTGCATTTTCACTTGAAAAATTTGACTTTTTGTATTATAATTGTAGAGATTGATTTAATCTACGGGAGGCTTTTTTATGAAACTCTGGAAAAAAGAAGATATCCCATATTTTAACAGTGAATATATGAACGGGTTTGAACCGGCTATTGAGCCTTTTATTGTTGAGAACTCAAAGGCATGCGTTGTTATTTGCCCGGGTGGCGGATATACCATGAAAGCCATGGTACATGAGGGCAGACATGTGGCAATGATGCTCAACCGTGCCGGTGTTTCAGCTTTTGTTCTTGACTATCGGCACAAACCATATAAGCATCCCGCACCACTTGTGGATGCACAAAGAGCCATAAGATATGCAAGGTATCTTGCCAATGAATATGACTATGATAAAGATAAAATCGGAATTATGGGTTTTTCGGCAGGTGGTCATCTTGCAGGCTGCGCAGGAGTGTTTGAAGATGACTTTGGTGTGGCAAATATTGATGATATAGACAAAGAAAGCTCAAGACCTGATTTTATGGTTTTGTGCTATCCTGTTATAACATCGGGAGAATATGCTCACAAGGGAAGCTTTTACGCTATATCGGAATCGAAAGATGAAGATGAAATAGCAAAACTTTCGGTTGAAAAAAAGGTGACACCAAATACTCCTCCGACATACATTATGCATGCGTCAGATGATGACGAAAAAGGCGTGTCGGTGCTGAACTCAATTCTTATGGCAACCGAGCTTGCCAAACATAAAGTCCCTTTTGAGATTCACACCTATGCTCACGGTGGTCACGGTTTTGGTCTGGCTGACGGTAAAGACATTGGACATGCTGTCCCCTACACTGACAGATGGCCAGAGACTCTTGTAAACTGGCTAAGGTCAATGAATTTTGCCGATTAAAATACATTTTACATAAAGCGAGGAAATATTAATGAAATTATCTAAATTACTTGTACCTACACTGAGAGAAGTACCTTCAGAGGCTGAAATTCCAAGTCATCAGCTTATGCTGAGAGCAGGTCTTATACGCAAGCTTGCTTCAGGTGTGTATTCGTATTTACCTCTCGGTCTTAAAACACTTAAAAAGATTGAAAACATAGTGAGAAATTCTATGGACTCACACGATGCTCAGGAGCTTCTTATGTCGGCTGTGCTTCCTAAGGAATACTTTGAAAGCTCAGGCAGATGGGAAGTGTTTGGTCCTGAAATGTTCAGACTTAAAGACAGAGCAAACAGGGAATTTTGTCTTGGTCCTACTCACGAAGAAATTTTTACTGATACTGTAAAAAATACAATCAAATCATACAAGCAGTTACCTCTGACACTTTATCAGATTCAGACAAAGTACCGTGACGAAAGAAGACCTCGCTTTGGTGTTATAAGAGCAAGAGAGTTTGTCATGAAAGATGCATACAGCTTTGACACAGACGAGGCCGGACTTGATGTATCATATAAAAACATGTATGACGCATACAAAGAAGCTTTTGACAAAATGGGACTTGAATACCTCATTGTAGATGCTGATTCGGGCGCAATGGGTGGCTCAGGTTCTCAGGAGTTCATGGTAAAATCCGACGTTGGAGAAGATACTATTGCATACTGCTCCTGCGGTTTTTGCTCAAACATTGAAAAAGCAGGATGCGTTGCAGATGAAATCGCTTCTGATGAAAAGCTTTATGATATGGAAAAGATTTACACTCCCGATTCGCGCACAATAGAAGAATTGACAAGCTTTTTGGGAACTGATGCAAAATCTTTTGCAAAAACTCTTCTCTATAACGCTGACGGTAAAATTGTTGCAGTAATGGTGAGAGGCGACAGAGAGGTAAATGAAACCAAGCTCGCAAACCATCTCGGATGCATTGAGCTTGAGCTTGCATCACCTGAAGATGTTGTTAAAACAACAAATGCTGCAGTTGGCTTTGCAGGTCCTGTGGGACTGCCGGTTGACGTGATCGTTGACAAAGAAGTTACACTTATGAAAAACTTTGTGGTTGGTGCAAATGAAACAAAGTATCACTATAAAAACGTGAACTACGGAAAAGACTTTGAAGCAACCTTTGTGGGCGATTTCAGAAATATTGAGCCCGGTGACCTCTGCCCCATCTGTAAGAAAGAAAAGATAGCTACATGTCAGGGCATTGAAGTTGGTCACATATTCAAGCTCGGCACAAAATATACCGATGCTATGGATTGCACATACCTTGATGAAAACGGAAAAGAAAAAACTCCCATCATGGGATGCTATGGCATAGGTGTCAGCAGATGTCTTGCAGCTATCATCGAGCAGTCGTCTGACGAGAGTGGTATTATATGGCCTGTATCGGTGGCACCGTATCATGTGATTGTGGTACCGGTTAATGCCAAGAGCGAAGAACAGAGCATGCTTGCAGAAGAAATCTATACAAAGCTTAAAGAGGCAGGTATAGAGGTTCTCATTGATGACAGAAACGAAAGACCGGGCGTTAAGTTTAAAGATGCTGACCTTATTGGTATTCCTCTCAGAATCAATGTGGGTAAAGGGGCAACCGAGAGAAAGGTTGAATTTGTAAAGCGAAATGGTCTTGAAATGACAGAGCTTAGTGCAGACGATGCAATTAAAGCAGCAATAGATTATATCAATTCAAACAAATAATTAAAATGAGCAGCCGCGATACAGCGACTGCTCAAGTTTACTTTGGTGATTGTTATGTTTTATTTTATTCTTAGTTTTTTGATGCTTGCGATTGACCAGCTTACAAAATACATTACCACGATAATGCTTTCGGAATATGAAAGCTTCAGCTTCATTGAAGGTTTTTTAGCTTTTACCCATTGCCACAATACAGGCGGACCATGGAGTGTTTTTGACGGAGTACCTGCTCTCTTTATAGTGGCAACATTTCTGATTCTGTTTGGTGAGCTTTTATATTTCAGAAAAAAACCGTTGAAACATCATCTTGCAAAGCTTTCTTGTGCACTCATCAATGCAGGTGCAATCGGCAACCTGATTGACCGTGTTTTCAGAGGATATGTGGTGGATATGATTGAAGTTAAATTCATTGATTATCCCGTGTTTAACTTTGCTGATTGCTGTGTTGTGGTTGGTGCAATCATTATGTGTGTATATGTGATTTTCATAGAAGGAAAAAACACCCAGAAAAGTAACGAGGTTGACAGTGATGGAAAAGATAACAATTGTCTGTGAAGAAAACGGAGTAAGAATAGATAAATATATAGACATTGACGGAATAACACGCGCATCTGTTCAGAGACTTATCGAAAACGGAAGCATTACGGTTAACGGAAGTGCCACAAAAAACAATTACAAACTTAAAAGTGGCGACATAATTGAAATAGTGCCCGAAGAGCCAAAGGATGCCAACATAGAGGCAGAAGACATACCCCTGGACATAGTGTATGAGGATGACTGTCTACTGGTGGTAAACAAGCCACAGGGAATGGTGGTCCACCCTGCACCGGGCAATTACAGCGGCACTTTGGTTAATGCTCTTATGCATCATTGCAAAGGAAACCTCAGTGGAATTAACGGTGTTTTGAGACCGGGAATTGTACACAGAATTGACAAGGATACATCAGGTCTTTTACTCGTTGCAAAAACAAACGAGGCTCACCTTTCACTCTCGGAGCAGATACAGGAAAAAAGCGTGAAAAGGGAATATGTGTGCATATGTGAAGGTCTTGTCAAGCCAAAAAAAGGAATAATTGATGCGCCCATAGGCAGAGATCCGTCTAACAGATTGAAAATGGCAGTGGTGCCCTTAAATTCAAAAAAAGCCATCACCCACTTTGAAGTGATGGAATATTTTGAACATATGTCTTATGTAAAATGTGTGCTTGAAACAGGAAGAACACATCAGATAAGAGTGCACATGAGCTATATAGGCCACTGTGTAACGGGAGACCCACTTTATGCAAAAAATAACCCTCTCGGTCTCGCCGGTCAGGCACTGCATGCAAAAACAATCGGTTTTATTCACCCAAAAAGCGGTGAATATATGGAGTTTACTAAAGAGCCACCCGAATATTTTGAGGAAACACTGAATAAATTGAGATAAAAAAAGCACCCATCAGGGTGCTTTTTAATTTTGATGTTTATCAAAGTACAACAGTCATCAAATCGTTTGTAACTATTGCATTTTCGCCAAATATCCTCTTTGCCTTGAGTTCGCTCTGTGCTCTGCTATATAGCACCTGTCTGCCATTGTGGACCAAAAAGAGCTTGTCTATCTTTTTGGTGTTTGCATATGTGCATGCCTCATCAAGACTTACATGGGCAGTTTCACAAATAAGAGCATCGCAAGCCTCACCTATCGGCGCATCGAGGTCGGACACTTTTGCAATGTCGCCTGAAAAGACCAGAGCTTTACCCTCGCATTTGATAACAAAAGAATAACTGATATTGGTGTGAGAGGTGGGAAAAGCTATAACGGATATGTTGAAATCACGATATATTTCGCCACAGGAATATTCTTTGCCCTGAACATCGAAGCGCGCATCAAAGCCGCCTTCGGAGTTTTTCAGAATGGTCATGAAAGCATCGAAGGTGGAAAGGTTTGGAATGCATACAAGCTTTGGTGACACAAAGCCCAGATAGCCGACATTTGAATGAAGCTTACGCATGTTCCACAGAAGCCCTCCAAGGCCCGCAACATGATCCATGTGAGTGTGGGTGATGAAAATTGCTTTGGTTTTAAGAAGGTCTATGCCTGCAAAATGTGCACGACGACTGCACCCCTCACCTGCATCGAAAAAATATACTGAGCCGCCTGTTTCTATGGCAAAGCTCTGATGATATATGTGCTTTATAGGCTCGGTGCCTGCACCGGTACCCAGAAAATAAATGTTCATTGCAATACTCCAAAATACTGATTATAGTGTGTTGAATGCTTTGAGCCATTCTCTTTTTATGTATTCATGGCCTGCAGCAGTGGGATGAACACCATCACGGAGCCAGTAGGTTGGCTCTTCACTTTCGCAGAGTTTATCGAAGCCTTCCTGAAGAGGAATGAATTTGAGATTGTATTTTTCGGCAATCATTTTTGCCTTTTGGGCACGCTTGGGAACTTCAGTGGAGAAAAACTCCCATTCATCTGTTGTGGCAGGGCCTTTTAATATGAAAGGTTCCATAATCATGATTTTGATGTCGGGAAGAGCAGCTTTTATCTCTTCGATGAGCATATCATATATCTTATAGAACTTTTCGGCATCTACACCGTTATAGAACGGATCAAGATCGTGCCAGACATCATTGACACCAATAAGAAGGCTCATGACATCGGGCTTTAAATTTAATATGTCAGCTTTCATACGGGCATAGATATCGACAATACGGTTGCCGCTTATGCCAAGATTTTCTATTTCATATTTGCCGGGCTCTTCAAAAAGAAGAAAAGATTTTACAAGTCTTGGATAACCTATGCCAACATCAACATACGGATCGTTATTTCTTGTACGATAAGCATCTGTTATGGAATCACCCTGAAACAGAATTTTCATTATTTATACGCCTCTTTTCGAGTAATTATGATGTCTGAATTATATCACACCACTAAAGTGATGTCAATTGTATATTCCGACCAACCAAACAAGAATTGACAGAGTTAATAATAATGCCAAAAATGCTGCAGCAGCATATCGTCGATTGCGAAAATAGAAGCTGATGCATGATATGGTTCGTATATAAATTATGATCGAAACAGATGCAATGACAATGTTCATTTTGACTCCTTTTTGAAAACGATATCTGAAACAGAAATACTGCCGATTGATTTTTCATATGAAGAATACGTCGGAAAGCATTTTTTTGAAAAATATAAAGAATTAAAAATGTCAAAGCCGAGTTTTTGGTATTTTTTAGCCAAAAGACTCACCTTATCGCTTTGGCTGAAATTTTTGTTGAAAGCAACAAAGAGTGCGTTGTCCCGATAGGACAAATCAAAAAGGTCCGAAGATTTACCATACGTTTTCACTGTACTTTCATAAGTGCTATAATCTTCATCCTCTACAAGTTGAGTACCTTTTTCAATATTATAAAGCAAGGCGGAGGAGGTTTGAGGGAGTGAATTTTCGGGTGATATTGAAACTACGGGTATGGATGCTGTGTAGTAAGGATTAAGCTTTGCAAAAAACATTTCAGACATGGTGCAAAGAACCTTCTTTTTATTTTTGGCAAATGCGGCATCTATATATTTTTCGAAAGAGTCTGCATAGTTTGAAGTTATGGAGTCTACAACATCTGTGGCACTGTTTTGACTGACAAAAACTTTTATAAGAGGACTGATTTTAATCTTTTGTCTTATATATTGTGCATCGGATGAAAATTTGTTGGATATATAAGAATTGTCAGCCAGAAAAATGCTTATGTGAGAAAGGTCTATATTATCTGCTGAATTTTTCATCTTTTCCACTGCCTCAAGAAAATTGGAAGCTGTAAAGAAATATGAAGTGTGTTTTATCTGTGAGCCGCCATCCTCAGAAGAACCTTTTGGAGCAGCAACAAAGAAGGTGTATTCACCATCAGCACATGCTGAACAGGCAGTGATTATTTTAGTGGTCTGGAGTGGTCTTTTACCTGTGCATCCGGAAAAAGAAAATGTCAGCGAGATTATTGCAATGAAACAATAAAAAATTTTCATGTTATCCCCTACTTTTTGATTTTACGTAAGAAAGAAACAAAGGCAAAACTATTGATGAAAACGAGGTGATCAGACACAATGCAAGATAGAGTTTGACATGGACATGATATTTTGAAAGATTATAAAGTAAAAGAGTCAGAATCAGTACAAACGGGCGATAATCTTCTATGTGACAAAGCTTTGCAATACCATATGAAACCGAGAGCAAAGCAAAGGATGATGCACCGATTGCCAGAATCACATAGAGAGAAGCCATAAACAGTTCAAAACGATGAAGTAAATTTCCCGAGCTTGCCGATGCAAAAATTGCCTCCGGAGATGTGCCGAAAAGTGAGCCAAGCGGCCTTGCAACAGTAAGTGAGTAGAGCAAAAGCATAATCAGCGTTATCACAAAGCTAATGCACACAGAGCGACGGGCACAAAAATATGCATTATTTTCGCTTATACGGTCGCAAATAAGAAGAAAAGGTGCTAGCCCTGATAATACAGAAAATGAATAGCAGTTAGAAAAAGTGGAAATTATGCTGCTTCCGAAAACCGGATATAAATTGTCAGGATTTAATCCCTGAAAGGTTGAGACAACAATCAGTGCAATTATCGCAAATGCTATATACATAAGCGCATAGGACTGCCGCGTCAGAGCCTCAAGTCCAAGCGAGGCACATATGGCAGAGGCTATGCAAAAAATGAGCCTTATATGGTCTGTTTCAAAATTCCCGGAAACAAGCGAGAAAATATTTTTCGAAAGATAAGAGACGCAAAATACTGCCAGAAAAAACACTTGCAGCACAAATATGAGAGATATCATCCATGAGACTAATGTGCCGAAGCGCTGTGCTAAAGCGTCTGTTATGCAAAGTGAATGAAATTTTTTGAGATACAGTTTTAATGAAAAAAGTAAAATAATTGAAATCAAAAAGCAAAGTGCACAGTTTAATACCGCTCCTGATCCCAAATGAACTGAATTTGTACCGACCAGCAGAGCAACCGAGGGAGCGAGAGAAAAAATAATCATAGCTGACGATGTTTCCCGATAGCCTATTTTTGATTTCATGTATTCTCATTCCTTTCGTTAGTTTTGAGATATGACGGTGCTTTTACCTTGTAATGGCTGTCGAACAGAGCATGAATCAGAGGGTGCTTTGAAGTGAGAGGTGAAAAAGGCACAAATATGGGCACACCAAACGACTTTGTTCCCAATATGAGCGCAAGATGTATGCAAATGAGCGACATGATTCCCACCATGCCAAAAAATGCACCTGCCAATATATAGACAAAGCGCGATATGCGAAAAGAAAACGAAAGCGAATATGAAGGTATGGCAAAAGAAGCTATGCCGCATATGGAAACTATGATAATGACTATTGGACTGACAAGTCCTGCCGATACAGCTGACTGACCGAGTATGAGACCGCCGACAATGCCAAGCGATGAGCCTATGGCTCCCGGGATTCGCACTCCGGCCTCCTTTATCAGTTCGAAAGCAAGCTCCATTATGATTATCTCGACAAGAGGAGAAAAGGCTACACCGTGACTTGCACCAGAAAGTGTTATCAGCATATCGGTGAGGATGGCTTCGGTGTGGAAATTTGTCATGGCAAGATAGAGTGCAGGAGTAAAAAGCGAAAGAAGAACTGCAAGCATGCGGATAAGCTTTATGAAAACCGAATAAGGACGTCTGAGATAGGCATCTTCGGGCGAAGATATGATATCGGTTATATTTGACGGGAGAATAAGTGCCTGTGAGCTACCGTTTAAAAGAAGTGCCGCCCTGCCTTCAATGAGAGCTCGTGCGACCTTGTCGGGACGCTCTGTGGAGAGAATTTGCTGCATGGGTAAAAGACCTTTTTCTTCCATCATTTTTTCCACATCAAAAGACGAAAGCACATAGTCTGTATCAATTGATGAAAGGCGAGCTTGAATTTCATTAAGAAGAGATGGATTTATAACTCCGTCTATATAGGCAAGTGATGCAGGTGTTTTGCTTTTTGTGCCGAGAAAAAAGGTTTGCATTACAAGGTCTGACGAGTTAACAATTTTTCTTACAAGTGCGCTGTTACACCTGAGCACTTCATTGAACCCCTCGTGCGGACCTTCAACCACTGCCTCATTGAGAGGGGTGTCTACTCCACGGTGTTCCCATGTTTTTATATCGAAAGACACTCCCTGGCTACACCCGTCTAAAAAGAGAGCAGCATTGCCGGTGTTTATGTCGCCAACAAGCTCTGAAAGATTTGATTTATATGCAATTGCTCCCTGATGGATAAAGTTTTCGACAAAAAACGAAATATCATCTCCTTCACAAACTTCCCTCTTGGTCGAGAAATCCATAAGAGGCCGCAGAATAAAATCATTTAAAAGAGTGGAATTTACCAGTCCGTCTACCCAAATTAAAAAACCTCTGCGCTCTTTTTGTGTCATGTGACATACAAAATGCCGGATTTTTATGTCACCGTTAATGTCGGAATGAATGATTGTCTTTACATCACTCAAGGTTTTTTCAAGGTTTGAAGAAACTGTGATATTAGACATACAGGTGCGCACGGTTTCGGCTTTTGTGTTGCCGAAGGTGAGATCAAAATCGTTTTTTTCTTCCGGAGGTGTGTATTTGAAAATATGAAACATAGTATCACCAAAGTTATTATTTGCTCTGTGAAAAATTTGTATGCAAGAATAAATTTATCCATTTCTGAAATAATAATAGCACTGATATATGAAAGGAAGAAAAAGCGATGATACCAAAATATTCCATAAACAAATACAAAGATGCCATACAGAAAAATGTAGGCAAAGAGATAAATCTTTACATTAAAAAAGGCAGAAAAATGCTTGCTGTAAACAACTGCATAATCGAAAAAGCCTATGAAAGCATTTTTGTGGTAAAAATCTGCGGTGAAAGCCTCATAAGACAAAGACGAATTTCGGTAAGTTATGCCGATCTTCTGACAGGTTGTGCCAGAGTAACAGTGCAAAAAGAGATAAAACCGGCATAAAAATATTTTTCATAAAAAAATCATATTTTACCAAAAAACATCTTGAAATCCTTTTGATTATATTGTATAATGAAAATACAAAAACATATTCACGAGGAGGAATTCACAATGATTAAATTAATTATCGGGAAAAAAGGCTCCGGAAAAACAAAACAGATGATAGATGATGTCCACAGTGCAATTGATGTGGAAAACGGAAATATAGTTTTTATATGCAATGGTGACAGACATGTTTTGGACCTCAACCATTCTGTCAGACTTATAGATGTTGCTGAATTTGACACTGAAGATTACAGAGTATTCAAGAGTTTTATCAATGGTATTCTCTCCCAGAATTATGATATAACCAGTGTATTTATTGACAGCTTGTTTAAAATTGTTCCCGACGATGCAGAAAACCTTGCCGGTTTCATAGCTGATCTTGAAGCTATTGCAGAAAAATCGGGTGTTAAATTTACAATTTGTATCAGTGCAGATAAAACAGAGCTGCCCGAAGCTATATATAAATATATCGCTTAAAATTTCAATATTAAAACTTAGGTGCGGCGAGGATGTATCCACGCCGCACTTTTAAATGCCAAAGGATTTTGCTATGGAAAACATATCACTCGCTCCTGCAAAAAATGCAACAAGTGAGATTACCGAAAAGCGTTCACGTTTTATAGGTAACATTGCTCCGGTAAAAAGTGAGCAGGAGGCACTCGAATTTATCAAATCAATAAAAAAAGAATATTATGATGCAAAGCACAGTGCCTATGCATATATTGTGGACGGTGTGAAGCGATATTCTGATGATGGCGAGCCTTCGAAAACAGCAGGATTCCCCATTCTTGAAATGCTGGATGCACAAAACATAAGCGATTGCGTGTGCGTTGTAACAAGATATTTCGGTGGGATACTTCTCGGAACCGGAGGACTTGTCAGAGCATATACGCTTGCCGCAAAGATGTCATTGGAAGAAGCGGGCATAAAGAAAACATCACTTCACAATAAATTCCAGCTCACTATCCCCTATTCACTATTTGATAATGTGAAATATGTGTGCAATGAAAACGGGTGTGAATTTTTAGATTGTAACTACACAGATGTAATAAATGTTATAGCTATTTGCGAAGAAGAAAAAAGCCGTGCTTTAACAGAAGCCATAAGTGCATCTTTTGGTGTTGGAGTGAAGCTTGAATTTATTGAACAGCTATACTGTTAGGAGGAGAATGCATGAACAACAAAAGAGCAATATATATGCTGATTGTATTTGGCATGCTCTTTCTTACTCTTATAGGATATCTTACATATATTGAGATTTTTTACGCATCTGAATACAGGCAGTCGGCCTACAATCCAAGAAATTATGAAATAGAAAAAACTATTTTAAGGGGCTCTATATATGACAGAAACTCTACCCTTCTTGCTTACAGCGAAAAAGTAGTTGAAGAAAAAGTTGAGCTTGTAAATGGCACAGAGCAAAAAATGCATGAAGAAAGATTTGTGAGGAGATATCCTTTTAACAATCTGTATTCACATGTTATAGGATATGTGTCGGGTGACTATTCAAACAGAACCCTTGTGGAGAATGAATGTAACGAAGAACTCCTGGAGGAGGGTATATTTTCAAAAATTACGGGCGAGTCAAAAAAAGGCAAAGATGTATATATCACAATAGATCATGAGCTCCAGAAAGAAGCAAATGCCGCAATGGGAAATTTCAAAGGCGCAGTGGTGGCATTGAACCCAAAAAACGGTGAAATTCTCGCCATGGTGTCCAAACCCGACTTTAACCCCAATTATGATATGATCAGCTTTGATTCGCTTGAGGATACTGCACTGTTTTCAAGAGCTATACAGATGACTTACCCACCCGGATCAACATATAAGATTATTACAGCGGCTTCTGCCATATCAAACGGAATTGAAGATGAGGTATATGAAGACAACGAGGGAACATATACAATAAAATCGGATGATGACAATGAAGAAAATGATTTTGTGTGTCAGAATGTAAACAAAAAGCCTTACGGAAGCACCACCCTTAAAAGTGCACTTGAAGTATCGAGCAATGTGTATTTTTGCCATATAGGTGCCACTCTTTCAACAAAACAGGTGCAAAAAACTGCCTCGGATTTTATGCTTGACAAAGATATAAACAAAGAGCTTGGTTTTGATTTGAAAATAAAAAACAGTCATTTTCAAAAAGGCAATATGACACCTGCGGAAAGAGCAATTTCGTCCATTGGTCAGGGGCAGACAGAAATGACACCCATACACCTTGCACTTGTTGGTGCTACAATTGCAAATGACGGTGTTATGCCAAAACCGGTGTTGGTGTCGAAAGTTGGCAATTCGAAAAGACTGTATGGCGAAAATGACGGTGTTCGCATCGTGGACGAGGATGTGGCACAGAAAATCAAAGACATGATGCTCGGTGTAGTTGAAACCGGGACAGGAACTGCGGCAAAAATAAACGGTGTTAAGGTGTGTGGAAAGACCGGCTCAAGTGAAAACCCTCTTACTGCACAAGGCGGAGACAATGCAAACAAAACCCATGCTCTGTTTGTTGGTTTTGCTCCGTATGAAGATCCTCAGATAGCAGTTTGCGTTGTACTTGAGCACGCAGGATATGGCGGAACCTATGCAGCTCCTGTTGCACGAAGAGTAATGCAGAAATACCTGAATTCAACAAATTAAGAATATAAAGGCCTCCGATGGAATAAGATTTATCGGAGGCGATTTTTTTGCTCAGAGCATCGGAATTCCGTAATAAAGAGGTTATAGACTTAGCAAGCAATGAAAAGCTTGGATATGTGTCTGATTTTGAAATATGTATAACCAGTGGCGAGGTGTCGGCAATTATAGTGCCCGAAAAAAGCAGAGGTTTTTTGCCCGGAAAAAATGGTGGCGTCAGGATATCGTGGGGAGATATTTCGGGAATTGGGGATGATATCATTCTTGTTAATCTTAAAAGCAACAAATAGCATGAAAAAAATTCATGTATGATTTTTTATTAAATTAAGATAATAAAAACATATCAG
Organism: Clostridia bacterium; assembly: GCA_045586905.1. Classification (GTDB taxonomy): domain Bacteria; phylum Bacillota; class Clostridia; order UMGS1810; family UMGS1810; genus RGIG1828. The sequence continues at coordinate 4,519 of JAZNBF010000065.1, read as the reverse complement.
ATGAAAGGAATGAATGCTATGAGTACAAAGAGCTTTGTGACAACTCTGGCTGCAGGTCTTGTGGTTGGAGCGATTGCAGGAATGATGGTGGATCCGATAGATGATAAAACCCACAAAAAAATGTATAAAAGCAAAAACAATATGTTCAAAACAATAGGAACACTTGTTGACAACATTATGGATATGTAAAAAAGGGCTTTTGCCCTTTTTTTGTTGAAAAAATATTCGTTTTGTGTTAAAATGCTCATATCAAATTACACAAGAGGCGATTTTTATGATTCTTAACTCAGATGATTTAAAAAAAGTTACAATCGGTGCAGCGGAAATTGTTGAAAGTGAAAAAGGCTTTGAATTTTTAAGATTTAATCACGAGGAGCAGGAATTTTATAAAAACTCACCAATCTATTCAAGAACTTTTACACCGGCAGGTATAGCTCTTATGTTTGAAACCGATGCAAAAAGAATAGATATCAGTCTTGAAGCAGAGAAATGCGGCGACAGATCATTTTTTTGCATTGATATAATAAAAAATGATAAAATTATAGGTTCTATAAAGAATTTTGAAGAAGAGAAAATGACCGGATTCTATTCGTGGTCAAATTATCCTTTAGGTAATTTTGGTGGGACAACAGACCTTGGAGACGGAAATAAAAAAATCAGTATTGTGCTTCCCTGGTCGGTGAGATGTTATTTTAAAAAGTTTGAATTAAAAGACGCTACATATATAAATGCTATAAAGTATAAAAATAATATTATTATGTATGGCGACTCTATAACTCACGGATACGATTCTATTCATCCATCTAATTCATATGCTATGAGACTTGCGCAAAAGCTTGATGCCAACTGCTATATGAAAGCTGTGGGCGGAGAGGTGTTCAGACCTGAGCTTGCACGTATAAAGCAAAATGTAAAACCGGATTATGTGACTGTTGCATATGGCGCCAATGATTGGGGCAGTACAAAAAAAGAAGAGTTTGACAAAAATTCTGAAGAGTTTCTCAAATCTATCTCTGAAAACTATGAAGGAATTAAAGTTTTTGTCATATCCCCTATCTGGCGAAAAGACCACACTACACCCGGAATGGGATTTGGTGAGCCTTTCGGATATGTGCATAAAAGGCTGGAAGAGATTTGTAAAAATTACAATAATCTTATCTATGTGAACGGTTGGGAACTTGTGGCACAGGATGAAAATCTTTATGGCGACCTCAGACTTCATCCAAATGATGATGGATTTGAAATGTATTTTGAAAATCTATATAAAAGAATTAAAGACTATGTATAAAAAGAAATCCGACTTTCTTAAAGTCGGATTTCTTTTTCAAAGTTCCATTTGCTTCCCTAAGAACATTGATGCTGCTCCGGCAAGTTTAACTTCTACATCGGTGATGGTTGCGTCATCTCTGTCTTTCATTATTACCACATTGCCTATTGCATCACCTTCGGCAATTATTGGAGAAACTACACCGAGAGTGTATTTGTCACTCTGATCGGTAAGCTTAAGTTTTTTGCCATCTGTGCAAATGAAGCTTGTTTTTTCCTGCATTATCTTTTCCATGTCGGAGCTAAGAGGCTTTTCGACAAGTTCTTTTTTGGGAGCTCCTGCAGTGGCTATGATAGAATCTTTGTCGGTTATGCAAACAGGCATACCTGATGTTTTGTAGAGTGATTCGGCATATTTGGAAGCAAATTCAGAAAGTTCGCCTATGGGTGAGTATTTTTTAAAAATAACTCCGCCTTCCCTGTCGGTGTAGATTTCAAGAGGGTCGCCTTCACGAATGCGCATTGTTCTGCGGATTTCTTTGGGAATTACAACTCTGCCAAGGTCGTCGATACGTCTTACTATTCCTGTGGCTTTCATTATAATTAATCTCCTTTATTTTTATATTTGAAAAACACCGAAAAAGCCTGATATATATGGCTTTTCAGGGGATAACATGCTTTGAAAGCCATTCTGTTTTACGCTCAATTTTAGCATAAAAATAGCACCGACTTTTTCCTGCATAAAATCAGAATAGAAATCAAATAAACCGATATTACGACTCTTTTTGATAAAAAAATCGCAACACGTCCCAAATCCCTGTTCATGTGAATTTCTTATTACTATTATTTCTCTTTTTTCAGGGATTATGTGTCAATAAAATATAAATATAAAAGATTAACCAATTATTATTTTATGAATTTTATTTTCAACAGATGAGCAAAAGAATCATCTAATGTTCTGTCTGTATCTGCATACAAAACTCTTACCTTAACTTTTCCAACTTTGAAATAATATGGATTTTTAACCTCGTTGATATATTTCACAACATTTTCAAGTTTTGATAAATCCTGATCTATATTAACATTTTTAATATCTACCAAATCATCTGAATTAATATCAGAGAATTTTGCCATGTTGGCTTTTTCAATGAGTTCTATCGCTGACTTTAGTTCTTCATACTGCTTATCTGAAAGTTCGTATTTTTCACCTTTATATTCAACTTTGTGTTTCTTCATTTTCTCACTCCTTTGTTTTAATGTAAAGAAAAAACGGAGCAGAAATTCTGTTCCGTTTCTTAGTATAGTATTTTCTTTATCTTTTAAAATATGCATCGTGCAAATTAAAACAATTTTGTCTAGAATCCTTATTCTTAAAAATTTCGCCAAAGGACACACGATTTTCATTAGTAAAAGTTAAAACACTCCTTATGATAGGGGATTAAAATCCTCTGCTCCCATCAGCCTGATCTTCGCAATACTTTCCTCAGCAAACTGTTCTGTATAGGATCTTTCTCTGAAATACATCTTGTTTTCTTCACAAGTAAAAAATTCTTCTCTTACTACTCCTATAGATGAAATTAATTTCTTGATTGTTTCCTCAACAAACGCTTCGTCAAACGGCTTTCTTAACGTCATTGCACGATCCCATACAGCAGGAAGAACTGTAATCATATACCTTAATCCAGATATCTTTATTGCAGCTCCACAATTTTTAGATGGCGATGAGAAACTAAAACCAACCACCTTTTCCCATGCAGATAAGTATGTACAAATAACCTTAATAATCTGCTCGTCGCTTAACCTTTCTCCACCGATCATAAGGTTTTGAATTCTTGCTTTATCTAAAACCTTTATCAATTCTTTTGCCTTGACACCATTTTTGATTTTTTCAGCACTCATTATAATTCTATCTTTTAACGGATATTCATTGTTTAGCTTTGAAACCAATGCATAAAATATCTTTTCATCATTTGTCAACATATTTAGTTTTGCTTTGAACCACATAAGGAGATTACCACTAACTTTTTCCTGCTTCTCATTGCAACTAATAAAAATTTTTCTCCTTTCATCCAAAGTAGGCTTTATATACAAAGTAAAACCTATTTCATATGGAGCATCGTCTGAAATGATACGTAAATCAGAATCAAATGAATACAAACGATGTTGTCCATCCATTACATCAATTGTATTTTGATAGTTTTCAAATTCATCTTCTTCCGAAGGAAATTCAAAATAATAAATATCCTCTGAATTCTGAAGCTTATTTACAGTATATTTATTGTCGTTAGTAGCAATAGTAAGTGTATTAGGAAGAACTCCTTTTTCTTCTCCAACATATTTTGAGATGCTTTTTACTCTGTTAGCATTTAACGGTCTTTGTGCATCTTGTGTTGCACTCATTTCAATCTTGGTTGCAACTCGTACCAAATTTCTCGGATCCATCCTTCCTATGTAGCAAACCGTACCAAATTGAGTGATTTTTTGAAGTATTACTCTTTTCATGAAAATTCCTCCTTAATTTAAGCCAATAAGATTTTTAAAAATATAATCAGTTCTTGAACTTTTACATTGATTACATATATCGCATAATAATTGATAGTTGTCGTCCAACTCATCACCAACAAGCACCCATGGTATTATATGATCAACATGAATTTTCGACCATTCATCACCCAAACACTCTCCACAAATTGGACATTTTCCGTTTTGCTTTTTATACAAGCTATTTTTCATTTCCTGTGAAAACTTTTTTCTCGATAACGATTTTTTAAAATAAGCCAAAAGCCATTTATGTACAATTAAAGCTTCTTCATCGTCTAAATCATAATTAAATTCTTTTTTGATTATGATTTTTGTAGTTTCAATATTATCATGTGATTGTCGCAATAGTTTTAAATTCTTATTTCGATATTCAAGAATTTTGTTCATCTTTATGCATATCTTTTGAAAAAGATTGAGTAAAAATGTTTTTTTATATTCTGTTTTTATTTGCTCAGTCGTTGCTATCTGTTCTAATGTCGGCATTTTTTCACTCCTTTAAAAAAATCTTCACATAAAATGTATTTTTTCCAACACCTTGTTTTGCAATATAGTTATCTGCCGTTAGTTTATCCAGATGTCTTTCAACAGTAGAAGCACTAAGCGACGGGCAAAGTTCTAATATTTCTTTTTTTGTAAACTTTCCTATTTTGTTATCAATAGCATTTTTTACAGTATCAAGAGAAGTTGAACTTACAATGTTGATTCTGTCATC
>JAZNBF010000064.1:0-17420 GCA_045586905.1 Clostridia bacterium | reverse complement strand
AAAAAACAAAGACCTCATATTGAGGTCTTTGTTTTTTTGTGCTAAATTATTTTACAGCGTCTTTTAAAGCTTTACCAACTTTGAAAGAAGGAACTGTTGTTGCAGGAATATCAATAACTGCGCCTGTCTGAGGATTTTTGCCCTTTCTAGCTGCGCGTTTCTTTGTTTCGAAAGAACCGAAGCCTACGAGAACAACTTTGTCACCAGCTACGAGAGCTTCTGTAACACCGTCAACAAATGCGTTCAAAGCTTTTTCAGCATCTTTTTTTGATAATTCTGCTTTTTCTGCAATTTTAGCAATTAATTCACTTTTGTTCATTTTAACCTACTACCTCCTAAATTTTGAACTACACTTATTATAACAGAAAATTCCAATAGTTGCAAGCGAAATTACGAACAAATTTATAGTCATTTTGCATAAATTTAATTCGTTCAAATTGTTGTAAATGCTGAATTACAGGTGTTTTCAGCCCGTGCTAAGTGTTTTACAACTATTTTGCCTTGTCTGTCATGTTGAAAACCAGATAGCTTTCTTCGATCATATTGTCCCTGATGTATTCACAATCGTTGCGCCTGCATAAAAGATATTCGATGGCAATGGTGAGCGATGTGAGCACATTCAGCTTGAGACTGGTGATCACATCATAGTAGTTCCACATGCTCAGAATGCTGTTGTATGAAAGCGGGAATCCACAAAAAACGGAATATATGGAAAGTACCATTACAGTCAAAGACAAAGTTTCGAAAAACAAAGGACCGTATTCGATGGAGCCCGGTTTTCTTATGGGAACAATGTTACATTTGATATGAAGTGCATTAAGAAAGTTGATTGCTGCAACAAGAGCAAAATAGAAAACATAGCCCTTTGTGCGATCAAACGTCAAAAGAATGATGAACAAAAGATTGATGCCGGCTATGACAGCTGACGAAATTTTCACAAACATACCATAAAACTTCTTTGAGAAAAACAAAGTGTAAAAAAAGAGCAGAAAAAATGTGGAAATTATCTGAGGGGTCAAAAGGTACCAGTCATCATAATAGGAGTCACTCTTGTTGAATATGGTATAAAAATACATTACAGCTTCAACCAGGAACTTGATGGAATATGAAATTATAGCAAAGTTTGCATAGATGTTGCACTTCTTTTTCATTGTTTTTACTACCTTCTTTATTGTTTATAGCACCTGATTTACAACCAGATCTTCAGCAGGAATATCGAGTGTGTTGAGAGGTCTGGATGTGTTGACATCAAGCCAAAGTTCAAGGCCGTCACTGACAGGAATCGAACCTATGGATTCATCTGCACAGTTAATAACATCAGACAAAACGGAAGCAATGCCCTTATTGATAACCGTAAGTTTCACTCTGAAAGTATAGGCATTTTCTGTGGCTACCGACAGAACAGGAGTGAGAAATACAGAGATTTCTGTGCCATAAGAGGCATGAAGATGATAAAGCTTTTCAAAGGCAAGAGAGAATATACCGTCAAATGGTTTTGTGGTATTGTATGTTTCAAGCGGAGTTTTTACAGCACCGATGAAAGGCTTTTCATATATTTCATTTGGAATACCTGCTAAAACTATGCGATAATCTGCGCTGTTTGCAGGATATTTATCGAGAGTTGTGCTGATTTTAAAATCTAAGGGGAATTTATCTGTGCCAACAGGAACAACTGATGTGAAACCTGAAAAACCGTCAAACTGAACAAGCAATGAAGCAAATTCCTTGCAAGTTATCGGTCTGTCGGCAATAAGCGAGAGGTCGGAATTGAGAGCAATACCGTTTTGGTAGGCACACTTAAGCAATTTCTCGCTGTCGGCACCATAGGCTGTGACATTTGGATAGAGGGCACCTTTTGAATCATATTTAATAGGGGTGTGAGATGTTCTGAGAGTAGCAAAAGTAAGAGCCATTATGGCATCTTTTACTGTCGCTTCTTTATCAATATATTCGATATTGTCTTTATCTTCACCAAGATAATAGCGACAAATCATATTGAGAGGCTGTGAATATTTGTGATCAAAAGTAACCCTGGCAGATACACCCGGATAGTCGGGAGTGTCGCGGCCGGAAAGAACACGGGCAGCAGCCATAGCAAGCTCACCGTTAGTGATGGTTGCATCGGGAGAATAGTCTTTGTCTATAACTTTGAAAGAATTATATGCAGTCTCCAACACCTTTTCGTCAACTGCATCATAGAAAAATGTTTTCTTAGTAGCATCACTTATTTCACGGGAACGAACAATAAGTGCCGATGCCTCTGCTCTGGTGAGAGTGTCGCCAAGACGGAGATTGATGTTGTCATCACCTGTCATGATGCTATTGGTATATGCCCATGCCAGAGCATCACGGTTCCTGCTCTGGGAGGTAATAACAGGAGGAGCGCTGAATCCTTTTGGAGAAAGAGCTCTTTTCCATAAAAGCTCTACAACTTCGCCACGAGTGATAGGCTCGGAGGGGTAGAACATATTGCTAACCGAGGCTTCAATGCCTGATGTCATTATATATTCATATGCCCAGTGATCGGAAGGAACATCGGCATAATTCTGTGCGCGTCTTTCGGGACCGTTACCAATCATTTTTACAAACTGTGCACGGGTGACTGTGCCACCGGGCTGAAAAGTGCCATCTTCAAAGCCATTGATGGTGCCTTCAGAAACAAGCTTGTTGACATAATATGATGCCCAATGACTGTCATCAAAATCTGAAAAAAGTGCGGCATATGAACTGATTGAAAGTGACAAAAGTAATACAAGAGTCAAAAGCAGAGAAATAAATTTTTTCATGATTTTATCTCCTTATTTTGTAGAATTGAAAATATGGTTTCGTGCAAGCTCAGCAGCCTCCGGCTCCATGTTGCACGAAAGCTTATAGATGGGAACTGAAGCAAAGATAGATTTGATAGTATCAAGGAAGCTGAGCTGCATTGTCGGATTCAGCGAAGATGTTATTGCCTCAAAAAATCGTTTGAGAGCTTCTTGTGATGAAAGTCTTGTAATGCTGTTTTCTTTGGAGCGTTCCAAAAATACAATTGCCTTAAGAGGCGCCGATTCGTTTATATTGATACCCGAAGTGCCTGCCCAGGGAGTGCCAAAGGCAGAGACTTTGCCATCAGACTCTACACGAATTATCGGGGTGTCGTCATTTAAAATTCTGACATCTTCAAACTGTTCAAGCCAAAGCGATGTGTGGGTGGTTTTTCCTGTGCCGGAGGGAGCAGAGAACAAAACTGCACCATCATCGCACACAAGCGATGATGCATGAAAAACAAAACCCGAATGCATAGCCATGACATAGTGCATTGCATTGCCAACAAGATTGAAATTGAAATGTGAGCATGAATAATCGTAGTCCTGAGTTATATCATATGAAATAATATCAATGTGGGAATATGATTTGTCAAATTTTGTGAGCGCAATAATTTTGCCGGTGTTGGAGTCGAAATTGATTAGAGCATCGTCACCGTTAATTTTGCATGTGTATTTATCCTGTCCTATTTTTACAAGATGAGTGTAGGACGGTTTGATGAGTAGCTTTGTGCGGCGGAGCGAGAATGTGATGTCGGGCTCTGCATCGAAGCTAGACTCATATGAAGACAGACGACTAAAGAAATAATCATCATGTTCCACATCTACACTAATATTAAATTTGGCAATAGTGTATTTTTTGATCATTGTTATGCCTACTTTCAACTTATATTTCTGTTGTTTAGTAGCGATTTAAAAAAAAGGCTGACGATAAGTCAACCTTTTTTGTATTTAGAATTGTTGAATTCCTTGATTATGCCATCTGTGAAATAGCAACAGCTGTGAGATCATATACAGTTGCTACTACATTACCATAGTCACCACCAAGATTGAGGGTAGCAGAGGTACCGGTTACAGGTGCGGGAAGAGCAGCCATGTTCTCTCTAACAGAAAGTTCAACGACATCTACTGTGGGTTTTACATAAGTTTTCATAATAAATATCTCCTCTCTGTTAATTATTCAACATATGCTACAATCTGAGATTCTACGATTGGAGCATCATCTATTATCTTAACTGCCACATAACCATTGCCATTTGCGGACTGAAGCGCAGGGAAATCATAACCATAGTATGTGATACCAGCGCGCTGCCAACTACCAACAGGTTTGATAACAGTAGCCACTGTGTTTTTACCATCTTCTACGTCGATGAAGTTTTTGGTATCACCAACTGAAGGTGTAACAACAGATTCTTTGGTTTCAACAACGATTACAGCAAGTTCGCCATTGTCTTTTACAGGAACATAGTAGGAAGCACCAAGATCTTGGTCTGCGCCATCAATTGTAACAGATTCGATTTCATAGCCTAATTTAGCTTTGATATATGCATAGATACCATCATCAGCATTACCATATACATCATTAGCATAGTCAATGGTGTATTCTGTTGCATCAACACCAGCGGGGGCATAGAGACCTATACCGTCATCAGGCTGTGTGATTGTTTCTGTACCATTTGTGCCAAGAGCAAGTGTTGTGATAGCACCGTCGATAACATCTTTGGAAACCATGTAATCGAAAGTAACAGAACCGTTTTCAGATGCTTTCTGATCGATGTAGAGGATACCGGTAGAGTCAACACCTTTGTCACTGGAAGTGGTTGCGAGATATGTAACATCGCCATTGGCGCCTGTTACTGTGGAAGTTACGTGAACATAATCATTAAATGCATTATATTCAGTTGTTGTGGTAACTGTAGCTGCAAAACCTGTCATTGCAGTTGCAAGCACTGCGAGAGCAGATAAAACTGCGAATGCAGCTCTGAGTTTTCTGCTTTTCATTTTGACATACATCTCCTTATCATGTTTTTCGTTATACTAATAATATCAAAATTAAATTCATCTGTCAACACTTTTTTTCAAAAAAGCTGTGTCATTTATGCACAATTTATCCTTCGGTTTGTTGTGCATTTTTGACAATCACTGTTTTTCGTATATTTTACCGTTTTCTATGTACAGCACCTTATCGCTTACTGCCAGTGCACCGTCTTTGTGGGAGATGATGATGCAGGTGCGATTGTCCAGCGCTTTTATGTTGGAAAGCATCTGCTTTTCGGTTGCCCCATCGAGCGCCGACGTTGCCTCGTCGAGAAGGATTATGGGAGCGCCCGAGTATATAGCCCTTGCAACGCTGAGTCTCTGAAGCTGGCCTTCGGAAAGGCCTGTGCCGCCTTCACCAAGAGGTGTGTCGAATCCGTCTTCAAGCTCCTGGATTGCATCATATATGCAGGCTGCCTTCGCCGCTTCGATGATTTTTGATTCGTCGGTTTCGTCTGACATAAAGCTTATGTTTTTGCGTATGGTGCCCGAAAGAACCATGTTCCCCTGAGGCACATATGCAAACAAGGGCCTGAGCGACGCATCTGTTTCATAGGATGTGCCATCTTCGCAGTTTATGGTGATGTTGCCACGGGATGGCTCCAGTATGGCAAGCATCAGTTTCATGAGAGTGCTTTTGCCGATGCCCGATGTGCCGCAGATGGTTGTGAGAGAGTTTTTGGGGATGCATATTGATGCATCTTCCAGCACAGGCTCTTCGTCATATGAAAAAGTCAGCCCGTTTGCACTTATCGTTTCCATCTTATTATATATATGTAGAAAGTCGACATCGTGATACTTAAATTTTTCGTCTTCGATATCTTCGAGCTCGATTATTCTTTCGGAGGATGCAAGCACTGCATAGACCTGAGGAGCTACCGATGCAAGATCTTTGAAGGGAGTCTGAACCTGACCGACAAGCTGAATTATTGCAGTGAATGTGCCGACTGTCATAAGACCAAGAGAAATTTTCCATGCGCACCAGCCCACAGCAAAATAGTATCCGATGGTGAGAGATATAAAAAACAGAATGTTTGCAAATATGCTGAGGTATCCCCTCTTCATAACCATTTTCAGATGGTCTTTCTGAAGGAGGTGGGCAAGGTCGGACATTCTTGAGGATGCACCGAATGATTTTATGACAAGAACATTTTGCAAAGACTCAAGCATGAATGACTGCGTTTTGCCCGAGCGGGAAAGGCACTCTTTGTGCAGGGGTTTTATTTTTTTGCTGTAAATCTTTGCTACTGCCATGATAAATGGACATATAACAAGAAAAATCAGAGCAAAGCTTTTGTCGAGAGAATAAAGGGCAACAAAACCGAGCACTATTCTTGAGACAAAGGAAAAAAGATTAGGAACTATTGACATAACACCCGTGGTAACTATGCCGGTGTCGGTGCCTATGCGATTCATAAGCTCGCCCGAATGATAGTGTGTAAGATGTGACCATTTTTTGCCAAGAAGAGTTTTGAAAAGATTGCGCGAAAGCCTGTTTTTCATTTCTGTCTCGGTATGGAGATGGATGAGAGTGTAGGCAAGCTGAATGAGAAGCTGCACAGCCACAAGAATTATCATGACCTTTATGTTGTGCCAGAGATTGCCCCCACTGCCTGTGGCAGAATCGAGAAGCTGTTTTGAAACAAAAGCAAAACGCACCGAAATATATGAAAGTGCAACTGCACACAAAGACAGAAAAGCTATGCGCCAAAGAGCAAAGGATGAATTTTTCAAAAGCCATTTTAGTGTTTTTGTGTTATTCTTTTTTATGGCGGACACCACCTTTGGACTTATAGTTATGATGTGAAAATAATTTTATGCAATAGTTTTGCAAAAATGCGGAGAACTTTGCCGAGAATGCGTCTTATGGGGAAAAACCATACCCATATGCGACTGTAAAAAATGTGCCACAGAGCATCGACTTTAAAAGTTTCGCCGGAGCGATTGAAGCTTGTTACTCTGGCAATGCAATCAGAGCGAGGCACGCCTTTTTCTTTGACGGTTTCATTGTCGCCCGCAAAGACAAACTCATCGCCACAGACCGACACAATGCGATGGAGCACATATTGCCCGTTTGGTCTGTGGTATAAAACAATATCATACTTTTTGAACGAATCGGCTTTTTCTATGATGACACTGTCTTTGTCATCACGAAAAAGAGGGAACATGCTATTGCCGGTAACAGTGAGCTTTACTGCTTTGCCCTCATTGAGACTATCGACAATGAAGGGAGCAAGCTCTGTTATGCTTGGCCTTATTCTTTTTTGCACCATGATTTACTCCAGAACGTTGTTTTCTTTGAGCAGGGCAACAAACTCTGCCACATCGGATGCCATAGCCTCTTCATCGGCGCCCTCATATTCGGCACTGAGCAGAGATACGAGCTCTGCTTCTGTTTTGTCTTCGGCAAGGCAATTCCACAAAAATGCTCCTGTTTCGTTGGTGGTTATCATGAGAGAAAAATCCACAAGATCGTCACCAACAGGCACAACAACATAGCTTTCTGCTATTTCTTTGAGAATAAATCCTTTTTTGATTTTCATAATAAAAACTCCTTCTGTTTTATATCTGATACACCATCTATAAAATCAGGTGTTTTCAATCTGTTTAATATTCTTTGTCTTAATCGGCTATGCGCAATCATTCTTTTGAGAGAAAGACGCGTTTCGAAAAATGCAAATGCACTGTAAAGCTCATACAGAGTGAGATAGCGTATGTCGGATATGGAACTTATGTTTTCACCTGCAACAAAAACCTGCGCAAGCTCTGTGAGAGTGTGTGAAAAATCTCCGGCATGGTGTGACAGGGCAGACAAAAAAGTTTGCCAGCCATCCTTTGTCCCGATGCACCTGCAAAAATCACTGCACACACCCGACACATATTTTCTTTTGGCATCTATGGCAAGGCTGAGGCAGGTGGAGCTATGGGAAGGCGAAGAAAACTCAAGTGAAGAAAGCGGAGCGAGTATATCTTCCGAAACATTCAACCGAGGGGGTTTTAAATTCAGTCTTTTCAGATTTGATGCCACATCGGGAGAGGAAGGAATATCACTGCCAAAAAGGCTCACAAAAACTCTCAGCACATCAAGACTGCAATATACAGAATTCATACAGTTAAAAAACGAATGCGGAAGTCTGAGACGTGTCTGAACAATTAAAAGATTGAGCACATCGCACACCATTGATGCCTCAAGAGGCTTTGGAGTGTCTTTGAAAAGAAGTGGCGTTATGTTTATGCATCCTGTCTCACAATGGTCTACAAAAACCGGTGCGGGAAACCAGACATCTTGCAAAAGTTCGGTTTTGATTTTTTCTGCACATGACACCGGAGAGGTGCGCCAGCTTATGCGGCAGGCACAACGGTTTTTAATTTCTTCGCTATGCAAAAGTCCTGCAATTTTGAAAAAGTGCCGGCGAGGCAAAGAAAAAGCGTCGGATATGCCCTTTAGCTTTATCACCTTAGTGAAATCTCTGCTAACACTGTACACCTCAAATTCGGACAAAACATGCTCGTGGGGGAAAAAGCCTGAAGAGAAAACTGTTACTGTTATTTCGTCACAGTTTAGCTTGTCATCTGCCGAAGATGCATAACCCACCATTTTGAAAACCCCTCCAAAATAACACTATACATTATGATTGTATCATCATTGCAGAAGAAAATCAAGCATGAAGTGTTAAATTGCAAAGGATTGACAAAGACAAAAGCGTGTAGTAATATTATATGGAAAGACTAATTATTAAGGTGATTGAATGAAAAATGTTTTGCTGATAATAAATCCCAGGTCGGGAAAGCTGAAAAACAAGTCTATGCTTTTTGATATTATAGATGCTATAAGCGAAGAAGGCTATCTTGCGACAACACGCATCACCCGAAATGTGGGCGACGCTGAGCTCTTTGCAAAAGAGGGCACAGAGAGCGGAATGTATGATACAATTGTGTGCTCGGGCGGCGACGGAACTCTGCGAGAAACCGTGTCGGGTGCATATGCAGCAGGCGGCACAGTGCCCATTGGCTACATTCCATCGGGAAGCACAAACGACTATGCAAGAAGTATCGGTATTCCGTTTGAAGCAAGAGAAGCCGCAAAGCTTGCAGTGCTTGGCCGGGAACATTTTGTGGATGTGGGACAGATAGAAGGAACTTGTTTTAACTATGTGGCATCTTTTGGTGCTTTTACATCGGCCTCGTATAATGCTTCGCAATCACTAAAAAATATGATTGGACATACTGCATATGTGCTTGAAGGCATAAAAGACCTTGCGAACATCAAGGCCATAGAGGCAAGGTTTGAATCGGACGGTCAGGTGTATGAGGGAGAGTATATTTTCGGCGCAGTTACAAACTCGACATCCATTGGTGGAATTGTGAAAATCGATGACAATCTGGTGGAATTCAACGACGGTCTGTTTGAGGTTTGTCTTATGAAAAAGCCAAAAACTCCAATGGAGCTGACGAGAATTGTGAGAGGTGCCATAAACTCAGATTTTTCATGTGATATGTATGAGTTTTTTAAAACAAGCAATCTGAAGATAGAAATGAAAGATGCCATCGACTGGTCTATTGACGGTGAAAAGTATACCGGCAAGGAAGAGATGGAAATCACTGTAAATAAGAGCGCAGTAAAAATAAAGTCATAAAAAATATTAAAGGCAGAAACGCGAATTTATCGTTTCTGCCTTTTTTGTGATGTTAAAATCTGTGTTTTGGGTGGAGTTTTACCATGAAGGGTTTTGTCTCTTCATAGTTTTGTTCATTTCCAGGATGTGATCGAGAGATTTCATGCCGCTGATGGAGTCGCTTTCGGAAAGGTTGCACGCAGAGGCACAGGAAGCGATTTCGAGCATTTTAACAAGGTCGATGTTTTTGTAGAGGCAATAGAGACATGCTGCGCAGAATGCATCGCCTGCACCAACACTGCCTTTTATGTAGCCTGAGGGAAGAGCAAGAGAGGGAACAGCCGCGAAATTGCCTTCGGCATCCATTGCGAAACCACCCTCGGGACAGTGAATAACTGCGACATCTTTAACTCCACACTCCATGAACATGGAAAGAGTTTTTTTGATGTTTTCAATATTGATGCTGCCATCGGCATTGCGGGGCTCAAGACCTGACACGCCGCCGCCTTCGGTTTCGTTCATGATGGCATAGTTGCAATACTTAAGACTGGGCACAACCTTCTGACGAAATTTTTCGGAGCTGTCGGACACAACATCGATGGAGGTTTTGATGCCTCTTTTTTGAACTTTTGCCAAAAGCTTTGCCATGGCAGTGCCATATTCGGAGTCTTCCTCGTCGAACTTATCGAGAAGGAGAATGTAGCCTGCATGGAAAATGCTGCAATCGAGAGAATCGACATCTATCATGTCGGGCGAATAGATTTTGTTGGCTCCACGGTTATGGAAGAAAGTGCGGATACCGTTTGACTCGACACTCATAACATCGCTGAAGCTTGTGGGTTGCTCACTTGTCACAATAACACCGGAGGTGTCGAGACCGTGTTTTTTCATCTGGTCGATGATGTAGGCCCCGTTTGCATCATCACCCACCATTCCATAGGCACTCACGCGCACAGAGCTGTCGATACGGGCAATGTCGATGCCGGTGTTGGTGACACAACCACCCACTGCAACAGACTGAGAAGTGATGTTGGCAAGCATGGTCTCTTTGGGATAGAAATCGATGATTTTGACATTATCGGCAATGATGTTGCCGGCAATGGCGATGCCACCGTCTTCGCCTGAGTTCATTATGTAGTCAACAGAAACTTCAAACACTCTTGCGAGTGCAGGGAACTGAGTTACCTCGGGATAGCCGAGACCACTCTCCCACTTACTGACGGTCTTGTTGCTTATGCCGAGCATTTCGGCAAGAGCATTCTGAGTGAGACCTTTATCTTTTCTTAATCGGGCAATGGTTTTGCCTATGTTTTTCTGATTCATAATTATACACCTCTTTTGAAACATTATATAATATAATGATAAATTTGTAAAGGAAAAACAACGAAAAGAAGATATTTTTTGAAAAAATCTCTCGTACGGAGATTTTTTGGTTTAAAAGTCCGAAATATCTGTCTATTGACTAAACAGATTTTTTGAGATATAATATTTAGCGTTGAAAATATATTTGCTGGTGTGGCTCAGTCGGTAGAGCAGCTGATTCGTAATCAGCAGACCGTCGGTTCAAGTCCGATCACCAGCTTCAGAAAAAAACGACTGTTCTGTCAGAACAGTCGTTTTTTGCGTGAGCGAGGAAACAGACCGTTTAAAAATTTTGATTTAATTTGTACTTTTATTGACTTTGTTGCAAGAAAATGTTATTCTCTAATCAGAACACTCTCACGGAGGTATATATAATGGAAGATTTTATTTTTTCGATGTTCAAAATAAAATATCTTACAGTTGCATCTCTGGTTTTACAGGAAATATTAAAATCCCGAATGTATGACAAATTCGGGAGTAAATGGTTTGATGTTTTAACAGGGCACATCTACGATATGGCCGATGACGATACCGACAATCATTCAAGCTATAAGGATATCGTTGAGCGCGCAGACGGAGGAGAAATTTCGTTACCGCAATTTGATGTCACCGCTTGTCTCCCAATAATCAGACACTTCGAACTGCTTGAATCGGCATTGGAAATACATCTGGTTAACAGAGCGAGAGAACTCAGAAATATCGCCTGCCACGAAGTTGATACATCAAAAAGCAATGACGAGGCAGTAGAAAGCGACGAAGCTTTTTGGTTTTCGGCAAAAAAACTGTTTAAGGAAATGAGCGAGACTTTTGAGCTTGGGGAAAGAGTAAAAAAAGAATTTGAAAAATACAGCAGTACAGAGTTTCTTGCACTGGAAAAAGCTGTAACAGATGTCGATCTCTTCGGTCAGGCCAACGAACTTATTGACAGTGGTGAAGAGAAGGAAGGCTATGCACTTATTTCCACTCTTGCAAATCGCAGATATGACAAGGCTTTTCTTCGACTGTCTGAGCTTCACAGACAGGATACATTGTCATTTCTTCCGTTCGACATTGACAAAGCCATATTTTATGCAGAAAGTGCGCTCTCAATAGGCGGAGAAAATGCAAGTATAATTTTAAATACCCTTAAAGATATAAAACGTATTCTCAACGGTTCCGAAAACAGTGCTGATGATTGGCTTAACCTTGTTTCAATTGCAAAACAGGGCATATATCTGCCGAAGAAGTGGTCTTTTTTCTACCCACTGTATGAAAAGGCAGAAAAAGCAGGCTGGACAGAGATGAACAAAACTCTTCTGTGTGATGCTGATGAATCATGGCAGACTCAAGCACTCAGAGCGCTTGGCAAAAGAGGCGAGATAGATATGATAAAAGACTATCTCGCAGGGAAATCGGACGAAAAAGCGAAAAAAATAATCTCTGAACTTCCGTCGGGTAATAAGGAAGTATGGATTACCCTACTCCAAGGCGAACTAAAGGAAAAGTGCTTTAAAGATGACACCGGTTTTGAAAAAAGGTACAAAGCTGAACTTAACGAAATATATGATAGGCACGAAACTGAAAAACCGGCGCACTTCGGAAGAGTGTGTTTTGCTCTCGCTTCCTTTGAATATGACCGATACAAAGAGCCCGGTGCACTTGCCAAAGCCATAACACTGGATGCCGAGGGCAGCAGTGATGGATATCAGGACTGCACACAAAGGCTTGGCGAATGGTTTGATAAATTCAGAAATCTCACAAGTGCCGATTTGGAAAAATCTTACATACATGAAAGCCTGCCCTCTTTGCCGCAGTCATTGCAGCAGATCGTTGCAGACAGCTTCTGGCAAGAAAAGCTTGAGACTCTGAGAAAAGATAAAACAAATATCAAAACCCAGATTAAATACATTTTAAACGGTGATGAATTTGACGCTTTTGACGAGCCGGTAACAATAAAAACTTTAAGCAGGCTGGAATCGGTCCTTTGCCAAAACTCCGACAAGCTTACATGCCCATCGGAGAAAAAAGAAGAGTTTTTTGAAGAATATAATAAGCTGATTGAAATCTGCCAAAAAGAAACAGATGACGAGAAAGCAAGGCTATACAGAGAAAAAATCGACAAGAGAATAGAACAATATGCTGAGCATTTCGGTGAAAGAGACAGAAAAGAGTTCTGGGAAAATGACAAGGTGTTTTCAGACTATGTGAGCGCTCTGGAGCGCAAGCAAAAATACTCGGTATATATGGGCGAGCAGACATGGGAATATTGGCTTAACATAAGACAGGTTGTAAAAGATGTGCAGCCATTTAAAAACAAAGCACAATATGAAAAACTGCTTGGTCAACAGCCTTGGGAGTATTGGTGTAATTCTCCGCAGGTGCAGGCAGATGTTACAGCTGTGACAAACAGAAACAAATATGAAAAAATCCTTGGCGAAAATCCGATGGCATATTGGCAGAACACTGCGCAGGTGGAGGCCGATGTAAATGCATGGGATAACAAAAGAAGGTATGAAAGCCTGATTGGCGAAAAATCCAAATCCTTTTGGCATGATGACAGTCGTGTTATGGCAGAAGTCAGAGCTTTCGAAAATAAAGAAAAGCATGAAAAGACACTCGGAAAAAGATCTATGGAATACTGGCGTGATGACAAGCAGGTAGAAAAAGACCTCATTATAGCCAGCGACAAAGAAACATACGGGGCAATCCTTGGTGAAAAGAATGATGAATTCTGGGCAGATTCGCGCATGGTAAGAGCATGTGTTGAAACTATAAAGAATCGCAAAAACAAATACTGCCATATTTTCGGCGAACAGGGCTGGGATTTTTGGCGCGATGGTGAAAATATTGAAAAACAACTTGAGATTTGCAAAAAGCGCCAGGAAAAATATGAAAAGCTGCTTAGTAACAACAGCCTGGAATTCTGGTATGACACGGACAAGATTGCCGAAGCACTCAGAGACAAGTATGAGTCAGTTTTGGGTGAGCAGGATATATCTTTTTGGAAAAACCTGTCTAATGTAAAGAAAATGCTTGAATGTTATGACAGTTTCTGTGAAGAGCTAAAGCGTGCAGAAAAAAGCACCAATCGTTCAAATTCCAAAATCGGATTTATCAGCAACAGAAAATTCTTTGAAGAGGAATTTGTGAAAAATACCATAGTTTGCATATTTAAAGACAAGCTCGGACCAAATAAGCTTGGGTATCTGACAGATGCATGTTGGTTGAATCAGTATCTGAAAGCATATGACAGATTCTGCAAATATGCAGAAATGGTGAACTACAAAAACTGGTCGGACAAAGACCGTGAAACAAAAGAAGACGGTGACATTTGGTATGGAGAAATCCAGCCCAGATATTCAAAAGACTGGACAGCGGAAGACATCAACTGGGAGTTCTGGATGAATGAAGAGCTTGTGAAAAAAGAATACCACTCATTCTCTCTGTTTAAAAAGTATGGCCCGTATAAAAGAAAACCCCGTTCTTTCTGGAAAGATGACAATCCCGAGGTCCGAAAAATCATAAAAGAATACGACAAGGAAGAAAAACGCAGAATTGCAAGAAGGAAAAGAAGAAACGCAATAAGCTCAATAACAGATGTGTTATTGTATTTGCCAAAGCTTTTGCTGAATGTTTTAGTAAATCACTTCCTGCCCAAATATCTGTCGCTTTCCGCCATTGGTATATCTCTGGCATGGGTTGGACTGAGTGCGATTTTCAGTTTGGTGGCATTTGTTGTAATAGCCTTGCCTTTAAGTTTGATAAATGAGGCTCTGGTAAGTAACGAAACATCGTTTTTGGTGTTACCGTTTATTGCTTATCAGATTGTAGCCGGCGGCGAATTGGTTACGCTTACTCGTGTCATTGTAAAGAAAAACATCGCATACAGCTGCATAGAAACGCTGAAACTTTTTGTGTTGGGTGCTATATTGCTGGCAACTTGGGGCACCGGCTTGTATGACGGATTCGTTGCAGATGTGACTTCAGACGAAACGAAACTGTGGTGGGGAATTCTGACGGTTATAATAACGCAGTCAATTCCGACATTTATTATTTATCTGCGCAATATGGATGATTAAAAAAACGCTCTTTGTGCGTCCTCAAATAATGAGGATGCACAAGAGCGTTTTTTGTTTGCCTTACATTAAAACATATTTTGCTAAAATTATCTGTTTACATTGTATGCTATAACAAAAAGTCTTTTAAGTATGGTTGCCGCCTGAGCTCGTGTTATGTTGGATGAGGGTTCAAAGGTGTCGACGGTCATACCGTTGGTGAGTCTGAGTCCGATAGCCTTGTCGATATAGGACTTGTAGCTGTCGTCGGGGATGTCGGTGAATCTGTCGGTGAGGTTGCGAGTCTCGGGAACACGGAAGGCGATGGCAGAATAGGCAAGAGTGCTTATGGCACACATTTCGGCACGGGTGAGGTTTGATGAGGGATTGAGCTTGCCATCGGTTATCATTTCAGATGGAATGATGCCTTCTTTGAGAGCTGTTGCAACATAGGGTGCAAACCAGTCGCCCTCAGAAACGTCCAAAAATTCGCCACAGTATTCAGCTTGTGCAAAGCCTGCCACTCTGCATGCCATGGTGAGAAACTCTGCAACGGTTACGGAGGTTTCGGGAGCAAAGGTGTTGTCGCCCACTCCATTGACAAGACCGTAGGAGCGCATGAAGAGGATGTCATCTTTTGCCCAGTGGGAGTTTGTGTCGGCAAAGTCGGTGTGGATTTCGTGGATTACCATTTCGGCAATAGAATTCCATGTGTTTACAAAGTTGCCATTGACATCTACACATCCAAAACCGTTGAAGCGGACATAGCGCGCCCATACAGGCTCTGAAAAATCGTAACGGTAGAGTTTGTCGGTGGTGCCGGGAGATGTGCCATCGAACACTTTGACAAAGTTTATGCCATCTTCGGACACTTCGAGATTGAACACATTTTTTCTTGTGTGGCCATTGAAGAATGCCATAGATACAGCATCTATGTATTTTTCTTCACCAAGGTCGCAAAGAAGCCAAGGCTCGCCATCGGCAGCGAAACGGTTGTTGACATTGCCATCGATTGCATGCTCGGGTGGGTTTGCAGGCTCGGGAGCATGAGACGCGCTCACAGATGCAACCTTAGCACCCTGCGAAAGCGCAGGACTAAGATTTTTGGTGAATTTCACACTATACACAAAGCTTTCACCTGTGGAAGAGCTTGTGGCTTTTATGTGTGCTGCATCGCCAAGCTCTTTTGCCTGTGTGATGCTTATATCTGTGCCATCGGGGGCAGTGGCGCTTACCTCTGTCACTTTGTCGGCATCGAAAACATAGGCACCGACATTGGGGTTGAAGTCTGAAAGAGGCACGCCATCTACTGAGATTGAGGTGAGCTGAGGGGAAGTCTCGAGATATTTGTCCCACTCGCCGAGGGAAAGCGCTTTGGGAAGGATAACTTCTTCATCACCGAGGAGAGGTGTGAAAACCACAGACCAGCTTCCTTCGGTTATGCCTTCGGTGTGGATGAAAAGCTTTTGGAAGACTCTGTTGTCATTGCCAACTGCATCTTCGGGTCCGGGTTTGGGAGATGAAGGATGGTGAACTGCATCCATAACACCAAGCTTTGCATCGGGTACATCGGTGAGAAGATTTACTGCGCACTTTTTGCCATCGGGGGTTTTTATTACTGCGCTAAGACCATCGTCAGATACGGTGATATCAAACTCTTTGCTTGTGTGGTAGTAGGCATAGATTTCGCTCGGTGAGGGAGCTGTGAATTCGTCACGAATGATAAACTGAGTGCGATTATTTATGAGTGCAAAGCCTCGTTTTATACTGTCGAGCTTATCGGTGTAGGCAGGAGCCATATCGAAAATGGCATAGGAAGCCGCATCGGTTGAAGCCTTATCTGTGTAGTCACAGACGGTGTGATATTTATTGTAGGCGTCGGTCTGTTCGTAGAGGTCACCGTTTTTGGGATTGACCTGAATGCAGTTGTTGCCTTCGGCTCTCAAACGATAATACTGATTACGGTTGCCTGTGTAGTAGTAGGTTTCGGTGCCTGTGTCTTCTATCCATCTCACGCCGAGTGCATCGATGACAAATGAACCGATGTCTGCCTGATCGTGACCTGCACCGTTGTTGCCGCCCTTGAAGGCTATAAAGTAGGAATTGGTATCATAGCCTGAACGGAAGCTGCCCTGAGGCTCTACACCTGAAGCCATATAGTCAAGAGGCAAATTTTTGCGATAGTCAACCTCTACCGGCTTTGTGGGATCATACCACAAAAGGTCGGTGGCCTCTAAGCTCTCGTCGATGTAGTTGACACGGAAAGAAATGAGAGAGGGAATATCATAGCGATAGCCTATGTAGAGATATACAGGTACACCACCCTCAAACATGGTTTTGCCCGAGTCGGAATGGTTGAAGGCACCCATGGGGCCTCTTATGCCAAAGGGGAAGTAGCCGGTTTTTGAAAGGCCGGGGAAATCTTCAAGGCCGGCATCTGTGCCCATGGCAGTTTTCATTGAATTGGTCATAAAGAAGAAGGTTTTGAGGGCAAGGTTCCAATAGGCGCCGCCTTCACCATAGGCACCATCGGGCGCAAAGCCATAGAGACCTTTTATGGGAAG
>JAZNBF010000063.1:0-31269 GCA_045586905.1 Clostridia bacterium | reverse complement strand
ATAAAAAGGCGATTCAGATTGAATAACAGAATCTGAATCGCTTTTTTATTTTCTGCAAGAATAAAAAACAACTAACCGTTGATTTTTTACATGCTCTCTATAATGTTGATTGATTTTCTCAACGATTGTGATATAATGAGTTTAACCGTGAAACGATTAAACTCAGCGATATGAATTCTTTCAGAATTCTCGATATGTCATAAATGACTCGATATGCGCTTCGCACTCTATATGTCGCTGACGCGACGAGAATTCATAAAGGGGACAGGAAAATGTTAGCAGAAAATATAAAAAAATTTCGCAAAAAGCTCGGATTTTCTCAAAAGGATATAGCCGAAAAAATATTCCTTACTCCACAGACTGTTTCAAAATGGGAAAAAGGATTATCAGAGCCGTGTCTCAAAGATTTGTGTAAACTGTCAGCCATATTTTCTGTTTCCACAGACGAATTACTCGGCAATTCAATCACTAAAGGCAAACCCCGTGTTATGATTGCAATTGATGGCGGCGGCACAAAAACCGAATTTGTCATGTTTGATTCCACCGGAAAAATATGGGGCCGTACCCTTTCAGACGGCAGCAGTCCGAATGTTTATGGGATAGACAAATCGGTCGCTGTGCTCAGTGGCGGCATAGATGATCTTATTGGTGATAAAGACATTGACCTTATGGGCATATATGTGGGCGTGGCAGGTGGCATGTCGGGCAGTAACGGGCAGAAAATAACCGCCCAACTGAAAAAAATATATCCATACACCAAAATCAAGGTCAACAGCGATGTTGAAAATATTATCGGCTGTGCAATTGGCATAGATAATTGCATTTCTGTAATCTGCGGTACAGGTGCTATAACATACATAAAAGAGCCTGACGGTTTTCATCGTCTCAGAGGCTGGGGATATTATCTCGACGAAGGCGGCAGCGGCTTTACAATAGGCAGAGATGCCCTTCGTGCAGCTCTTGCCGAGAATGAAGGCATGGGCGAAAAAACACAGATAACTGAACTTATAGAAAGTATACTCGGCACAAAGGTGTGGAATAAAATTGACAAAATCTATTCTGAAGGTGTGGATTTTATTGCATCTTTTTCAAAGGTGGTTTTCAAGGCATATGACACGGGCGACAAAGTCGCTCAAAACATTCTTGACAAAAACATTTCCGCTGTTGCCGATGTGATAAACTTTGCCGTAAAAAAATACAAAACAGATGACAATCTCGTCCTTGCAGGTGGAGTTGTCGGCAATAACCGTGAAGTTTTCACTAAAATTTTAGCGAAAAAGCTTGACCGTGAAATGAATATTTTCATTCCCGATGCGCCACCCATTTTCGGTGCAGCAATGAACTGCTGCAATCTCTATTCAAAACCCGGGGAAAATTTTTCAAAAGTGTTTGAGAAAAACCTTTTAGCAAAGTAGAATTTGAACATCTGCTGATTTTTCAGGCGCACCACTATAATATAACGGAGGCTGAAAATGATAAAAACCGAATGTCGTAATCCAAAAACTACTCACATTGACAAGATGGATTCTTTGTCAATTGCAAAAGTAATAAATGAAGAAAATATGTTTTCTGTTCAGGCAATAGACTCAGCCCTTGAGCAAATTGCAAAAGCAATCGATATAGTCTCTGATGCTTTCAAAAACGGTGGCAGGCTAATCTATGTTGGTTGCGGCACATCGGGCAGGCTCGCAGTTGCCGATGCAGCTGAGTGTCCGCCCACATTCGGCGTTGATCACGGCCTTGTATCTGCAATTATGGCAGGTGGCTTGGATGCAGTAGAAAAGCCAACAGAAAATGTTGAAGATATGACAGATGCAGGCAAAAAAGACATTACAGCCAAAAACTTAACGCCCAAAGATGTTGTTATGGGCATCTCTGCGGCAGGAAATGCACCTTATGTATATTCTGCGATGGAAACTGCGAAAGAGGCAGGCTGCACTACAATTTCTCTTTCGAGCAACGAAAAAGCCAAAATCCACAGTGTTGCAGATGTTCCCATATGGGTTGATACAGGCGAAGAAGTCATTACAGGCTCAACAAGAATGAAAGCCGGAAATTCACAGAAAATGGTTCTCAATATGATCTCAACCGGTGCAATGATAAAATTTGGCAGAGTTTATGAAAATCTTATGATATATATTAAACCCACAAACATTAAACTTCGCCAAAGAATGATTGAAATCGTTTCACAAATTACCGGATTTGACGATGCCAAAAGCGAAAAAGTTTTAGAAGATTGTGCTTGGCACATCCCAAACATAATTGAAAAATATGATCTCTGATTCAGAAAAGGAGTTTCCAAAATGAAAGAATTTAAAGTAGAAAACCATGCCCCCTCATATCTTCCCGACGGCTATGACTGGGAATACATATGGGGAGATGAATTTGACGGCAATGAGCTTGACAGAACAAAATGGGATTTCCGTACCCATATGATGCACACAAAGCATCCCGGATGGGTTGAAGATGAAGGCATCAGCTTCGACGGCAATTCAAACATTATATTTTCCGTCATTGAAAAAGACGGTAAAATCTGTTCCACCCAGCTTCAAACCGGTCATAACTATATGGATGCACCAATAGAACAGTCTGACTATTTCAAGGAAAATCCTTTTGTATGGCCGATAGGGAAGCTTCAGGAAGCCAAATTCAAGCACAAATACGGATATTATGAATGCAGGTGCAAACTGCAGAAAAAACCGGGTTGGTGGACTGCATTCTGGATGCAGTCACCCATTCAGGGATCAACTCTCGATCCTTCTTTTTCGGGGATAGAAAATGATATTATGGAAAGCTTTGTGCCGGGCGTTGTAACTGAACATATGAACCACATGAACGGATGTGGTGCAGACTACAAATATGTTGCGATTGGCAAAGGTGCCACTCTTTCACTTGACGAGTATCACTATTTCGGAATGTTGTGGACAGAAGAAGGCTACACATTTTATATTGACGGAAAAGAAGACGGACATTCAAATGAATATGTTTCTTCCGCAGAAGAGTTCATCCTTCTTTCAACAGAAGTAAACGGTTACAGAGAACAGGCTATGACCGCAACGGATGAAGCACGAAAAGCGGTGGGCGATCAGTTTATAGTTGATCATGTGAGGGTATTTGATATTAAAAAATAATTTTATATAAAAATGACGGTGCATATTATAACGCACCGTCGTTTTTTATTTGTACATAATAGTTTTTCTTATGATTTTGATATCTTTAAAACCTACGCCATAATAATTGCTCATTGCTGAGAGCAGAAGATCGGCTTTAAGATTAAGTGTTGCGCCTGCGCAAAGGACAGCGTCGATGTGATATGTGTCATCACCTGTTTTGCATGTGTGCATTTCTTTTACGAAGTCTTTTATGTTGACTTCTTTCATGCCGCGCTTGGACTTTTTCTCTATGGTAAAACATTCTTCGTTGTCAAAGGCTGACGGGTCTATTGGTGCTTCAGCACAAAAGTCTATCTCGTAGCTTGCCGAATCAATGTCAAAAAAGTCTCTGTCAGTTTCGTCTTTAAGTTTTGCACCGAGTATCTCTATGCCCCTTGGCATACTTTCGCCGAGCCTTTTGCAGATGAGTGATGTTTCCACTTTTTCTGTCATATCTATATCGACCATTTCACATTCACTCATCACGCCCACCGGGCATGGGAGCGCAATGTTTTGCACAATGTGTGGGTTGAAGCCTTGCGAATATTTCACGGGGAGCTTTGCTCTTTTGAAGGCTCTGTTTATGCACCTGAGAAAATCGAGATGCGAAATGTATTTTACCTCGTCACCCTTTGTGTAGGTGATGCGATAGGTTATCTTATCAACGCTTTTCAAAGCACACACCTCCTCCGAATGAATTTGCACCGCAGTTTGAACATTTTTCTCTGCAATGGGGAGTGGTAATGCCCTCTTTGGCTTTCTTTGCTTCGCAAATGAGAAAATCCTTTGTAACACCAATGTCAATCATATCCCATGGAAGTATCTCGTCAAAGCTTCTCTCTCTTGTGTAGAATGCCATATCCATGCCGGCCAATTCAAATGCCTTGTCCCACTTTTCCTGACTGAACTGATCTGACCAACCGTCAAATCTCACGCCAAGCTCGTGAGCCTTTAAGAGCACCTTGGCAAGTCTTCTGTCACCTCTTGCAAAAACGCCCTCAAGGACGCTTACGGGAGCTTCGTGGTAGTTATATTTCACTCTTTTGTCATTCATGGCATCTTTAAGTGCATATTGCTTTTCTCTCAAAGTGTCTCTGTCGTCCTGCTTTGCCCACTGAAATGGCGTAAATGCCTTTGGCACAAATGACGAAACAGAGGCTGTAACTCTCAGACCGGGCGCTCTTTTCTCCTTGGGTGTCATAAGATATTCGCGCACCACCTTCTTTGAAAGGTCGGCAATAGCACACACATCTTCTACTGTTTCAAACGGTAGTCCCATCATAAAATACAGCTTTATTGAGCTGTATCCGCCTGCAAATGCAGTTCTTGCGGCAGTGAGCAGGTCTTCTTCGGTTATGTTTTTGTTTATGATGTCTCTCATTCTCTGATTTCCCGCCTCGGGAGCAAAGGTCAGTGAGCTTTTGCGCACCTTCTGCACCTTTTCCATAAGCTCCATCGAAAATGAGTCGAGTCGGAGCGAGGGGAGGGAAAGCGAAATGTTTTCTTTTTCGGTCATATCAAGCAGACCGTCGGTAAATTCCTTAAGGCACGAGTAGTCGCTTGTTGAAAGTGACGAAAGACTTATCTCCTCATAACCCGTCGAGTCGATCAGCTTCTGGGCAGAGTCGAGCAGGGTTTTGGGAGTCTTTTCTCTCACGGGGCGATATATCATGCCTGCCTGACAAAAGCGGCAACCTCTCAGACACCCTCTGAACACCTCAAGCATGATTCTGTCATGCACAATCTCAATAAATGGCACCACAAACTTGTCGGGATAATACACAGAGTCGAGGTCTTTTATGATTCTCTTTCGCACCTTTTTTGGCACAAAATCATATTTTGGCTCTATTGCTTCAACCTCACCGTTTTCTTTATAGCTCACATCATAAAACGATGGCACATAAATGCCCTCTATGGATGATATTTTCTTTAGAAAGTCAAAGCGTGTGCCGCCTTTTTCTTTCCATTCCCTGTAGGCATCCATAACTTCAAGGTTCATCTCTTCGCCTTCACCAAGAAGGAAGAAATCGGCAAAGTCACAGAGCGCCTCGGCACTGTATGCACAAGGCCCACCCATACACACAAACGGGTCGCCCTCACCTCTGTCTGCCGACAGAAGTGGTATGCCCGAAAGGTCGAGCATGTTTATGATGTTTGAATAGCACATCTCATACTGAAGAGTAAAGCCGACAAGGTCAAAATCCTTCACTGCATCCATAGATTCGAGCGCAAAAAGAGGAATATCGTGCTTTCTCATCTCTTCTTCCATGTCAATCCACGGTGCAAACACTCTCTCACACCAGAATTCTTTTCGCTCGTTTATGGCAGAGTAAAGAATCTTGAGTCCGAGATGTGACATTCCGACCTCATACACATCGGCAAAGCAAAAAGCAAAGCGCACCTGGACCTCGTCTTTGTTTTTTATCACACTGTTCAGCTCACCGCCTGTGTAGCGTGCAGGCTTTTCCACAAAGGGGAGTATATTTTCAATCTGTTGTTTCAGCATTGGATTATTTTCCTTTCGTTACTTATCTTTTTCATTATACAATAAATTCTGAGACTTTTCAATAGCATAAATCCCTGCACTCATCTCTTTTGCTTTCACATAGTCCTCCGCCCGGGCAATAGCTCCCATTGCTTTCATAGCACAGGGAAGTTCGCTTTGCTCTATCTCTCCCAAAAACCTTTCGCTCTCAAATATGAACCCCACGAGGTAATATGACGGTGAAACCCTTGACGCTATGTCGATAAGTCTGCAATCAGACTCGAAACAAAAACGCCTCGCTTTGCATGAGCTCGGCATCTGTCCCGATAAAACCATTTCCTTAAGATACAAATCTTCTCTTTTTTCGTTGCACAGAGAAAAAATCAGAAAAGACAGAAATATAAATAGAAAGGGATTCACTTTATCAAAAATGATGAGAAAAGCATTGGCACTTGCTATAAGTGATATCATCACATTTGTTATGGCTCTCATGATTGCGGCGCCATATATTATGCCATAGTGTGACATAAGACAAAGCTTCAGTATTCGCCCCCCGTCAAGAGGCGTTGCGGGGAAGAGATTTGCAAGAGCTATGCACAGATTGGTAAATTCAAAAATGCGCACATCAAGCACTCCCGCTTTTCTCAGACAAAAAAGAGCACCAAACATCACAAAGCTGAAAACCGGGCCTGCGGCCACAATTTTAATGTGCTTTTTTGTGTTTGTTGCTCTTTGTGTTTCCAGGTTTATTGCACATATGCCAAATGTCATCGACAGAGGCATGCATTTTAAACGGATGCTCATGCCAAGGTGGGCACATTCGTGCAAAAATGATGCCATATATCCCCACATAAGTTCTTTTTCAAACCCGAAAAGAACCATGAAAAAGACCAGTGGCACAATACCCTTTTTAAAACGGATTTTCAAATCTCAATCAGCTCCATGGGGTCAAGCGGCACATCATCTTTTCTTATCTCCATGTGAAGATGAGGTCCGGTTGAAATTCCGGTGCTACCTGCCAGACCTATAATGTCGCCTTTTTTTACTTTCTGACCCTCGCTCACATAGCTTTCGCCAAGGTGGGCATAGGAGCTTGAGTATCCGCCCGAGTGATTTATCACAACAAAGTTGCCCGAATATTGATTGTAGGTAGACTTTTTAATCTCACCGTCTTCTATCGCTCTTATTTCGGTGCCTGCATCCACTGCGATGTCTACCCCGTTGTGAAAATTCCCCTGACCACTTATTGGGTGCTCTCTTTCGCCAAACGGTGAAGATATCTCTCCCTGGCAGGGAAGACTCGGAGTAAATGCGTCATCTTCTGTTTTTGTGTCCAAGTTTACATCGGATGAATTTTCACTTGTTTCTTTTTCGGCGTTTTGCGCAAAAACCTTTTCTTTTTCCTTGTCATCGTTGTCTGATTTCAGATATCCGGAAACGAACTCTGCGCCCTTTTGCCCGGCAATTGACATATAGCTTTCGATATTGTCAGAAAACTTTTCAAGCTTTTCAAACACTGCCTCTGCTTTGGTGTCTTTAATTGCAGTGCGCAGGGTAATGCACCCCTTTTCTGAAAGCTTTAATATGCAAAACAAAATAAGGGTTATAAATATTACATATGATGGTATTTTGGAAAGCACACTCTTCTTTTTGCTTTTTCTGAGTGCTGCCGAGGATGTATATTTTGAAGACTGTCTGTTTCTTTTATATTTCATAATACTTTCACCCGGTAATATGTATATTCCCGATAAGTGGCAATTATGAAAAAATTTTCCGACAGATTGTGACACTTTCACAAAACGCAGAAAAAATCATATATATAAAAAGGGAGGAAAAACAATGAATGATGAAATTTTAAAACTCAATAGCCTTCGCGAAGGTGAATGGGCTGTAATAGATAACGCCTTCAACGAACCTGTTATGAAAAGGCGTTTGTATGACATGGGTTTTGTGCCCGGCACTCTGGTCGGATGTGTGCAGACAGCGCCTTTTGGCGATCCCAAGGCATACATGATCAAAAACACTGTTATTGCTCTTCGCAGTGAGGACAGTGAAAAAATCAGCGTAACAAAAAAATAGAATCACAAAAAAGGCGAGCATATTTTTGTATGCATAAGCTGAAAACTGTGGCATATAATATTATGTAAGGTAGTATTGCACATATGCTTTTTTACCACGAGTTCCAAATTTTACATTATGATTAATAAAAAAGGCTTGACAAACATATATTTATATGGTACTATAATTAGGCGCAATGGGTACGCCGGAGTGGCGGAACTGGCAGACGCACAGGACTTAAAATCCTGCGGCCCTTAAAGCCGTACCGGTTCGATTCCGGTCTCCGGCATCGCAATGCGCTATAATTTAATATCGCAGGGTAGAGCAGTTTGGTAGCTCGTCGGGCTCATAACCCGGAGGTCGTAGGTTCAAATCCTGCCCCTGCACCCAAAAAAATTCCTTGGACTTTTGTCCGAGGAATTTTTTGTTGTACGCAAGCGGCTGAATTTTGTGCGCTTGTAAACTCCGGGTTTTTTGAGCCCGACGACGGGCGAATAACTTGTTTTCAGGCTCCCGCTGCCTGAGGCAGATGAAGGGAGACTGAAAAGGGGCAGCGGTCGAAAAAGAGTTGCACCAAATGGTGCAACAATCTTTTTCGGGCACCGCAACTCGGAAGGTCGCTGGGTATCAAATCCTGCCCCTGCACCCAGAAAAAGCGAATGATTTAGATGACAGTCTGGAACGTTCTGTTTTCTTATTGTGTTTTGCTTTTCAAAAAATCAAGAAATTTTTTAACATTTCCGTATGCAGATTGATTTTTGTAGTATGCATAAACGACATATCGTTCATCGAAATCTGCGACATCCAGGTAGCTGACTTTTTCTATGTTTGATATATCTGCATTTTCTCTTCCTAATCCTATTCCGATTCCGGAAGCAATCATTTTTTCGTAGCACTGAATATCGTTGATTTGCGCAACGATATTCGGTGAAAATCCGGCTCTTTTGCATGCTCGTATAAGAATTTTGTGCATATTGCTCCTTTCATCTAAAGAAAGGAAAGATTTGCTGTAAAGCTGTTTTAAAGTAAGTTTTCTTCCCAAAAGAGTGCTGTTTGATGCAACTTTCAGGCGGATACGCATATTAAAAAGCTCGAACATTTCATATCCACGATAAATGTCTGTTTTTTCATCTATTATAATATCATAGTCTTCATAAGAACTATTTTCGTAATTAAAAATGGTTTTAAATGTTATGTTTGGATATTGCTTACTATACTCAATGATATAGTCTGTTATATTGCTTCTCATAGCACGAACCATTATTTTAATTTCTCGTTTGTCTGCATGCGCATCGCTTAAATCCGTTATCGCCTGATCTAATTCTGAAAAAACAGAAAGAAGTGCTTGTTGAAGTCTCTTTCCATTACTGTTTAATATGATGCGGTTGTATGCTCTATCAAACAACTTGCAATCAAGCTCTTTTTCCAAAAGTCTTACAGAAGCAGAGACAGATGAGGTTGGAACCATAAATTTTTCAGCTGTTTTAGTAAAACTCTCATTTTTGGAACTTTCAAAGAAATATCTCAATTGTAAAATCTCCATATTAGGGCTCCTTTGCTTATTTATATGATTATTTTACCACATGTTTAAACTTGTTGCAAGTAGAATATATAACATTCTGTACAATTCAGTAAGCTGGTGATATAATAGAAAACAATACAATTATAAAGATGTAGGAGATTAAAATGAGCAAAGTAGAGATTCTATTTTTAAGCAATAAGGTGATGGACGATCTTGGCGCTTCTGATATGAAAGCCATTATTCACGATGTTGAACAGGTGTATACTTTGACACAGCAAGGCGATGTAATCGCACCGGGTAAATGTGTAATGCGTTGGGGAGATACTGTTGAGGATGAAAATGTACTTGGTCGCATTAACGCAATGCCGGGCTATATTGGTGGTGAATATGATATGGCAGGTATAAAATGGATTGGCAGTGGTCCTATGAACTATAAAAAAGGACTCCCGCGTGCAAGCGTAACAATTATACTTAATGACCCTGATACAAAATTGCCACTGTGTGTAGCAGACGGAACAAAGGTAAGCACTATGAGAACAGGTGCATCAGGGGGAGTCGCAATTAAGCATCTTGCCAAAAAAGAAGCATCTGTTATGACAATTTGCGGAGCCGGTGCACAGGCTCCCACACAACTGGAAGCAGCACTAATTGCAAGACCTACAATAAAAACACTTTACATATATGATATAAGACCTGAAAATGCACAACGTTTTGCTGATGAAGTTATGTTAAAATATCCGGATGTGAAAGCAGTGCCAACTGATGATGTAGAGTCTGCTGTGAGGAAAAGTGATATTATTGATTGCGTTACACTTGCGAGTGAGCCATTCATCAAGGGAGAATGGCTTAAAAAAGGCGCACTTGTTATGAATATGGCAGACTATGAAGTAGATAATGATTGTGTGAAGAAATCCGATAAGGTAGTCGTTGATTACTGGGAAAATGTTAAGCATCGCATGATAAGCACAGTCGCTCTTATGTGGAAAGACGGACAATTTAAGGACGATGACCTTCATGCAGAAATTGGAGAAATTGTAAACGGAAGCAAGGTCGGAAGAGAAAATGATGACGAAATAATTTATTTTAATGCGGTTGGTGCCGGAATTATGGATATTGCTGTTACAGCGCGTTGTTATAAAAATGCCCAAGAGTCAGGAAAAGGCATAAAGCTTCCTTTTTGGGAATGAGATATTGATTTTGGGGGAATTAAATTGGCATCTAAATCATTCGGTTCTTCCAAAAAGAAACGACAAATTTCGACAGAAAGTTGTCGTTTCTTTTTGTACTCTTATCTTTTCACTTTTCTCTCTTCACTCTTCACTATTTCCTAAAAAAATTTTTACGGATTTTGGGAAAGTAATAGTGAATAAGGAAAAAGTCAAAGTGGCCTTACTTATAACAATACCGTTAAAACAGTGCCATCAAAACTAAAAACCCCAAAACAGACAAAAACCAACTTTTAAATATTAAACACAAAAAACCGAATATTTTTTAGCGTTTTTGGTCCGGGAGCAAAAACGCGTTAAAATATTTTATTGGATTTGGAAATCCCGAAATATTTTACGCCTTTTTCGGAAAAGTGTTTACATATTTTCGGTTTTTTGATATAATTTATACCATCATAATATCGGAGAAAATGGAGATGTAGTTATGGATATTATAGATTATAAAATTTTAGAATGTCTCAAAGAAAATGCAAGGGAAAACGCTACCAACATAGGCGCAAAAATAAGTCTGTCAACCTCGGCAGTCATAGAACGAATTAAAAAGCTTGAAGCTTCAGGTCTTATAGAGGGTTATACAACTCTTGTGAATCAGAGAGTACTCGGTCGTGAGCTTATGGCTTTTACATATGTAAGTATGGAGCATCCCAAGTATAACGAAGGCTTCATCAATGCAGTCAACGAAAATCCTTCCATAGCCGAATGTCATTATGTTACAGGTGACCACGATTTTATTTTAAAGGTTTTCACCTGTTCGAGCAAATCTTTGGAAGAAGTTATAAACTATGTAAAATCTATCTATGGCGTCGCACTTACCCGCACTTCGGTTGTACTTTCTACCAACAAATGCGAGGTATGCCTGCTTCCTGACATGGATAAAAAATAAAGAGTGTTAAAAAAACAGCTCACAATGTGAGCTGTTTTTTATTTTGTAAATTATTATTTCAATATTGCTTTTGCCACTCTCACACACGGAGTCAAACCGTAGGGACACTGTTCCTTTCCTATGGTAAGTGTGTCGCCGTCTTGAGTGAAATCAAACTTTTTATTATTGTCCATCCATTCGATAGATGCTATTTCATCTTTCACGCCTGTAAATGTAAACGAATCATAGCTTTTTCCGTTTATGACAGCATTCGCACTGCCATATTCGGTGAGATTGAAAAAGAAAAAGTACATACATCCGTCGCCCTTTAAGGCAAAGTCTTTGTCAATTCCATTCACGCCGCAGGGTTTACCTTCATATATGGCTTCGCCATACACATCTGTCCATTTGCCGATGAGCTTCATAAGCTCTCTCTGATAGGGGTCCACTCCGCCCTGAGCAGTAGGGCCGATGTTTAAAAGAAGATTTGCACCCACTTTTCTGCACATACAAAGAGACTCTATCAGATTTTGGGGCGATTTGTAGTTGAGGTCAAAATTGGCAAAGCCCCAGTGGTTGTTTATGGTTTCACACATTTCTGCGGCAAGATACTTTGGCATACCGTCTCTGTCCATAGGCTCGGGTCTGCCTCTTTCATAAGTAACCGAATCGATTTCGATATTGCCTGTTTTGCCTCTTTCATCAAGACCTGTGTTGTTCACAATGATTGCCTCAGGCTGATATTTTCTTATGGTAGCATAAAGCTCCGATTCTTTCCAGTCGGCATCTTCCTTGCTCCAGTTTCCGTCAAACCATAGACCGCCAATTTTACCGTAGTTTTTGCAAAGAATCTCAACGCTTTTTCTGAGATATTCAAGATATGCATCAAAATCATTTTCAAAATCCTTGTTGTACCAGTCGAGCGTGGTGTGATAGAAAAAGGGGACGATGTCGTGCTTTCTGCATGCATCCACAAATTCTTTTATAAGGTCTCTTTTTGCCACGCTGTGAGGAGCATCAAAATCATTGAGCCCGCAGGTGTCATAAAGAGAAAAACCGTCATGGTGTCTTGTGGTGAGGGTTATGTATTTGCAACCTGCATTTTTTGCAGTAAGCACAAGCTCTTCTGCGCCAAAGTCTTCGGCAGTGAAGGTGTCGGCAAGCTTTTTATATTCGTTCATATCAAGATGCTCGTTGTCGAAAACCCACTCGCCTTTGCCAAGCTGAGAATAAATCCCCCAGTGGACAAACATTCCAAAGCCGAGTTTTTCAAAATCGGCAACATATTTCTCAGGTACTGGTATTGACATGATTAATCACCTCTTAAAACGGAAATAATTTTTTGTTTAATTCTTCTGTAAGCTGTGAACCGTATTCACACACCTCATAGGCTTCGGCATAGCGTACCTTGGAGCCTTTTTCCTCGCCGTATCTTTCGATAAGCTCTTTTCTGAATCGTGCGGCAGTTTTGGCATAACGCACACTGTAGCCTCTGGGTGCCGCCATTACCTCTTCGTCGGTGGTGTCTTTTGTGATCTCCATTCCCTTGAGCCATTCAAAGCGGGCAGCGGGGTCTTTGGGGAGATTGTCAAAGCCTTCTTCGTGAGCAAGCCATTCATAAACCTGGCTTTCGTTGATATCAGCAATTTTGAGCTTTACATCGATTTCGTCATCGGTGTCGATAACCACATCGCCACGAAATGGCGGATTTGTAAATTCATCTTCGTTATACATTATAACGGGCATCGACTTCATAGCAGGTGCATCGGGGCATTCGTGGGGCACTGTGAGAAGATAGGCAGCATCCTGCACAAGCTGACCTGCTGCACGGTGGTCGGGCATGTAGTCGTTGGTTCTGTGGGCAATGATGAGATCGGGAGCAAAGTTTCTTATGTAACGGATGAGACGCTTTCTTGTAGGAAGATCTGCCACGAGATTGCAGTCATCATAATCCCACACATCATATGTTATGCCAAGGAACTCAGCTACTTTGGCAGACTCTTTTGCTCTGCGGGCTGTGGTTTCCTCGGGAGTCATTATGTGATGACCGCCGCAACCGTTGCACATGCTTAAGAAGCGAACTTCGTAACCCATATCAATATATTTTTTTGCAAGACCGCCGCATCGGAATTCGTTATCGTCCTGATGAGCACCAATCATTAATATTTTCATACTTTTTTCATCCTTTCTGTCAGTCAAGGTCAATAGGTGATTTTCCGATGAACTTAATATCGCCAAAGATTCCTTTTACAAAGGCTTTTTGCATTTCGGGTGAAAGGGAATACAGATTTGCAAAAACAAATGCATCATCCATAAAGTTGTACATAATGTGTGGGTAACCGAGAGACACACCCACCGATTTTTCCTTGCCATACACAAAGGCGTGGCGCAGTGACCAGAATTCGTCACCGAAAAAGCTTGGTGCGCCTTTGGGTGCGTGGAAGTTTATGTAGCCTGCATATACGATGAGGTCATATTCGTTTGCGATTTTTTCGGCATCTTCAAAGCTGTCTATTCTTCTTTGCATATGTACTTCGCAGCCGTAGTCCTCAAAGGCTTCCTTCATTGCAGAAAGTCTTTTGAATGCACTCTCTGCATGGGTGTAGCATATTATTGCCACCTTTTTAATTTTGTTTTTATCATATGGCACCTGACCGTGAGTGTCACGAATAAGAGTAACACTTGCCTCTGCAAGTTTTTTGGCCAAAGCGGCAGTTTTTTCTTTTGCCTCTTCCATTGTATAGTCAGGGTTGCGATAGCCTTTGTCAAAAAGTCCGAGTTTTTCTTTCAGGTCAAGAACTCTCTGGCATGCATCATCAATTCTTTCTTCCGAAAGGATGCCCTTTTGTACTTCTTCATAGATAAGGTCGACAGCATCAGCACTTGTGCCGAGAAGCATATCATTACCTGCTTTAAGAAATTCTGCATAGAGTCTGCCGCCTGAGTAGAAGCTTGTAAAGCCGCCCATATTTACATCATCTGTTACAACAACGCCCTTGAAGCCAAGCTGTTCTTTCAGAAGACCTGTGGTAATTTTGTAGGAAAGTCCTGCAGGAACAATTCTTCCGTCAACCTTTGTATCATCGGCTGCGGGGAAAACCCTTGCAACATTCATAACAGAATCAACGCCTGCATCTATCATTGCCTTATATATTTTACCGTTGGTCTCCCACCACTCGTCCATTGTGTATCTCATACAGGTGGAAACAACGTGTGAGTCACGGGTTTCGGTTTCGTCGGCACCGGGGAAGTGCTTTGCACATGATGCCACATTCATCGACTGATAGCCTTTCATGTAGGCAATGGCATATTTTATCATATCGTCAGTGTAGTGTGAAAAAGAACGGTTGACACCTGCAACATGTCTGTTGACGTGGTCAACGTTTGGAGTCCAGAGCCAGTCGGTACCGTTTAATTGCATTTCTCTGGCTATGCACTGACCAAGCTCAAAAGCAAGCTCTTCACTGCCTGCAGCACCCACTGCAAGACCGCCGGGAAAAGTTGAGAGGTCGGAGTTTGTACCGCCTGCATCGTTTGCGGCAATCATGGGAATTTTTACATTTTTGCG
The DNA here is from genome assembly GCA_045586905.1 of Clostridia bacterium. GTDB lineage: Bacteria > Bacillota > Clostridia > UMGS1810 > UMGS1810 > RGIG1828. The sequence continues at coordinate 16,396 of JAZNBF010000063.1, read as the reverse complement.
TACTTCTTCATACCATTTTTTGAGTTCTTCTGAGGTGAAATGAATCTTTTCGTGCCAGTCTTCGTTAATCTGGTTAACATCGAGCTGACCGTGGAGCCATACTGCACCGTACTGATACTTTTCGCAAAGCTCAGCTGCTTCTTTTGGGTCACGAAGTTTTGTGTATGATGAATCGGCATACATTAAAAGGTCGCTCATTCTTACAATGATAAGCTGGGCGATTTTTTCTTTTAATGTCAAATCTTTAATATTGGGTTTTTTCACGGGCAAACAACCTCCTTTAGAGTTATATGGCTAGTTTAGCATAACATACTTTGCAAGTAAATACATTTTTTCACTTTTTTTGTGTATTTTTTGTCTTCGGAAACAGCATTTTGTTGACTTTGCAAAATTTATGAATTCCTTTAATCTTTACACTTTAAAAAGGAAGGCAAAACTTATTGTTTCCCTTCCTTTTCTTTTATTTGTCTTATGGAGTTTTTTGTGTTTTTTCGAAATTCTTTATGCCTTTTTCATAAATTTCGCATATCAGTTTCTGTATTTTAAGTGCTTCGCGGCCGCTTATGGCAGGTTCTCTGCCATTTTCGACTGCATCATAAAAATCGGCTATTTCTCTTATGTGCTGAAAACCCCAATAATCTTTGCCGTTTTCGTATATGACATTGGGGTCGACAGATGTTTGTGCACAGAAGTGTTGTCCGTCATTTGTTATAATTTCTGCTTTGTCATAATCCATTATAACCTTTCCGTTCTCACACAAAAGTCTGATTTCTATGGGTTCATCACAACCATAGTTGTTCATTGCCCAAAAAGCAAGAGTAGCTCCGCCTTTATATCTCACAAAGCCTTCGGCAGTGTCATCAACTTCCATTATCGAGTGACCCCTGTTTGACAAATGAGCCTGAACACTTTCGATTTCGTCATCTATAAACCAGTTTGCCAGATCGACAGAATGAATTGCCTGATCTATCAAAACTCCTCCGCCTTCTTTTTCCCATGTACCTTTCCAGTCGGAGAGACTATAATATTCATCAGGCTTACTCCATGTGAGTACAACCCTTGCCGAGATTATTTTGCCAAGAGTTCCGTCTGTGATTTTTCTTTTGACCAATTGTGCCGAATCGTTGTATCTGCACTGAAAAATTATGCCGTATCTGACATTGTTTTTTTCAGCGAGTTCAACATTTTCAACAGCATCTTCAAGACGTATGCTCATCGGCTTCTCACAAAGCACATGAACACCTGCTTGTATGGCATATTTTGAAATGACAGGGTGCAGATAGTGTGGAACGCAAATGTGAACCACATCTATTTTTTCTTTGTTTATCATTTCTTTATAATCATAATATGCCTCACAGCCGTATTTTTTTGCTGCACTGTCAGCTCTGTCTTTTTTTATGTCGCACACGCCTTTTATTTCGGCATTTGGCAAATGATGGGCACTTGTTGCGTGCATGGTGAAAATATTGCCGCAACCTACGATACCGATTCTAAGCATATGATATCCTCCTTCATTCAGCTTGCAGCTTCAGCGTAAAAATTCAAATTTCGACAACATCAGATTAAAACAGCTTTTTTGGCAATCTCACGTGCCAGAGCTACACTGTTTTTGGAACCTTCTGGCATAACCATTTCGGGTTTGGTACCTGATTTTATACAGCCTATGAAATATTCGATTTCCTCTTTATAGCCTTCGGTGGAAGAGATGTTAATGCCTGCATCAACTTCTTCTGTCAGGACCTCAAACTCTACCTTTTCACCGTTTTTGTAAAGTTCGTCATCTTTTTTCTCGAGGTAACCGTTTTCAAAGCATGCAAGAAATGTTGCTCTGAAAGGAATTTTGCAGCTGTACCAGCCACCGTTAACTGTCACATCAAAGCCGTCATAAATAAGATTTGCTGTGACAAAGTCGTTACCGCCGTTCATCTTGTGATATACACCGCCAAGCTTTTCGGGCAGGCCGAAGAAATACTGAGCCATATCAAAATCGTGAATAGCCATATCTACAAGGCAACCGCCACTCTTTTCATAGTCGCGCATCCAGTCGTTCCAGCTCCAGTCGGGCATGTAGGAAATACGGGTGAGATCGAGATGCTTTATGGCACCAAGTTCTCCTGAGTCGATGATATCTTTAAGATAGAGCACCTCTTTGCCAAAGCGTACCACATGAGCAATCATAAGAAGACGGTCATATTTTTCACTTGCGTCAATCATTCTCTGGCAGTCTTCGGGATAAAGGCTCATTGGCTTTTCGCAAAGAACATGCACACCTTTCTCCATAGCTTTTATGCTAAGGTCAGCATGGGTAAATGTGGGAGTGCAGATATCAACCATATCGGGTGATTCGTTTTCTAAAAGCTCGTCCATTGATGTGTAAAGGTGTATGCTGTCGTCGTCAAGCTTTTCTTTGAGTTTTTCAATGTCGGGATCGGCAATTGCTATTATCTCTGCGTCTTTGATTCTTTTGTAAGAACAATAGTGAACAAAGCCAATGCCGCCAAAACCAATCAGTGCTACTTTTGTCATATTAATTCCTCCAGATAAATTTTTGCTTCTTTAATATCTTTAATCTGCTGTTCGCCAGTTATCTCACGTTCTATGGTGAGGGTAGCGTCATAGCCGATTTCTTTCAGCTTTTTGATAAATTCAGGGAAGTTTACCATACCCTGACCTATTGGAGTTTCTTCGCCGTTTTGGGTACCTGTGACAGGATATACACCATCTTTTGCATGCACATCCATAACATATTTGCCAAAAACTCCAAGGGCATCGATGGGATTTCCTTTTCCGTAGGTGATAAGATTTGACGGATCAAGGTTGATGCCGAGATTGCCGGTTCCAACTTCTTCGATGGTACGAAGAAGAGTGATGGGTGTTTCCTGACCGGTTTCAAAAAGGAATGACTGGCCGTTATTTTTGTAGTGTTCAGCCAGATATCTAATAGAATTAACAAGTGATTTATAGACCTCTGTGCCGGGATTTTCAGGGATAAAACCGACATGGGTGGCAACCTTATCCACACCAAGTTTTTTGGCAAAATCGGAACCCATCATAAGCTCTTTCATTCTCATAGCACGGTATTCGGGCGGTACTATGCCGAGAGTTGTCGGACCGTCAAACGGATTCCACACCTGAGGACCTGACCAGCCTGCCCAGAGAGTGGATATGCTGACATCATATTTTTTCATTGCCGCCTTTATTTTTTCTGCCATTTCATCGGTGTAAAGAGACATATCCCAACAGCAAAGCTGACATGAGTGAAATCCATAGTCTGCCACCTGTTTGAATTTGGTGTCTACATCGGGACTGTCAAAAAGTATTAATACTCCAAGTTTCATATTGATACATCCTTTCTGTATTATATTCTATAATCATGAAACGCCAAGATTGATTCTTGCATTTTTGAGTTCTGTGTTTATAACATAATCTACAAGTTTCATTTTCCACAAAAGGTGCTCTTCGTCTGTCATATATTCCATAGACGGTTCCCATCCGAGACGGGAATCCTTGTTTACGATATCTATGGTAAGACGGGCATTTTCTTTTTCTTCCAAAAGAAGAGTTTCCATCTCGTCAAAGAGTATTTTCATTTTTTCTTTTGACGATTCGGCCCTTGTTTTGTTTTTAAGATTGCACCATTTTTTTGCGTTGATACCGGTTATGGTTGAGCGATACAAAAATTCACCGAGATTTATCAGCATAAGAAGTTTGTCACATGGGTTTTCTATTGATTTTAAAATATCAAGACCATCTTCAAAGCTCTTTTTCATTTTTTCAAGCTCGGCAATTTCGCCCTCTATTGCAATCGGAGTGAGTGGTATAATATGAGTGCCGTCATCCTGGTCAATGTAGCTTGGGAGACAGATTTTGTTGCCCCACAGAGCATGAGGAAGATCGGGGATTTCTACTGTTTTTATGTAGCAGAAGGGATACGACGGTCCCACGCGGAATGCACCATACTGGTCGGCATTTATGGGGATGTGATGGCATATTGCATCACTCCAGAAAACCAGTGCTTCGTTAACCCTTTTATAACAATCACTGCCAAATTCACTTTTGAGAATTTTTTCTAAGATAATTGTCATATCCATGCGGGGTTCCAAATAGGCAAATTTGGAAAGTTTTGAGATAAACGACGGAAAAACTCCGTAGTGATGACACTCCATAATGCCTGTAAGGTCCCACATATCATGAGCCTCTATCATATAGCGGTAGCGCCATAGCCATTGATGCGGGAAAGGCAGATACGGCACAACGCCAAAGTCCCAGGTGAGTCCTGCTGAGTTTGTCATGGAATAAAGCTTAATACCGTTTCTCTTTGCCGCTTTTGCTTCAGATTCAAAATATTTGCTGCAGCCTACACGGGAAATTGAATAGTCGTGTATAGAGTATAGGGCATCACCTATTTTAAATTCATGACTTACAGTGAACATTGCAAGAAGAGTAATATCTTTTGGGAGAGAGTCTATGAGCTTTACCCTTTCCGCTTCAGGTCTTTGAGCCCAGTTGTAGGAACAGAATATGATGTCAGCATCGGGACTGTATTTGCGCACATGTTTTTTGGCCATATTTATCCACTCCGGATAGTCACAGCATGGATACCAGCCCGGATCAATTTTATCGGTGGGGATTTCGCTTTTGCCCGCAACGCGAGCACCGAAGTGTACATGTGGGTCTCGGCTTGGGAAAGTCACCGACTCACCTACTAAAAATACGCCTTTAAGGCCGGGGCATTTTCTGAAAAGCTCACCATAGGTCGATTCATAATATTCATCAGCGCCCTCGTCAAGAGGATGCATTTTACTTTGTATGTAGCTGTATGCATATACATCGATTCCGTACTTTGCTGCTCTGTATACAAGTTCATTAAAATCCATATAACCTTTGGGCGACTTATTGGGTCCTTCTGCAAACACCAAAATGGCGTCTCTGCCTTCGTGGGCAATTGCCGAAAGATGTTCATTCGGATATTCATCGAGTGCATACCCTGAATGAACCATCTGAGGCGAAAACATACTTTTAAGATATGTAGAGCCAAATTTCAGGTATGGTGATTTAGCCATTGTCATAATGTCTTCTGCATAGTATACACCCTGAGCAATACCACGGCTGTCGTTGCCATACACAAACATTCCGTTTTCGTTTGTCTCTATCAAAAATCCTCTGTATCCCGAAGCCTTTTTGAGATCAACTCCTGCATCAGATGCAAGGCGAAGATTTATGCACGGGAAATGAGCTTTTCCTTTTTTCAGTGCCAACGAAACATTTTGAGAGATAAACATATAGTCCACAAAATCACGAGCTGCTGTAAGAACAACATCGTCGGCATTTTCATCAACATATACGATGAGACCGTCGCATATTTCAAAGCTGTTGGGCTCAGGCTTTATGTCATAGTTACGTATGTTTTTTTCGTGAACTTCGAGAAGTCTTTTCCTGAAATTATAGTTGTTTTCTTTTTTGTTCACAAGCTTTTTCCTCCGTAATTATTTGTTTTTGTTTTCAAATGCCTGAAATACAATTCCGCCTGTGGCATCTTCGGTTTGCAAATAGCCTGATGCATGTAAAACAGTTGGGGCAATATCTGTAAGGTCTGTGGGGCGTGTGAGAAGATGATCTTTTTTAAATCCTTTACCGCTCATGATACAAACGGGGCGTTCATCACTGTATTTGTTTTTTGCAGACGGAATTTGTACCGCGTGTACATCGCCGAAATATCCGCCGATTTCTCCGCCCATAACACCAAACACAACATCACCGCAACATTCTCCGCCAAGGCCCAAAAATCCTGCCTGATCGCCGGGTACTGCGAATGCAAATTCGCCTCTGTGAGTGCCCGCGTGGGTTGCACCGTAGTCATGAAGCGCAACAATGATTTCTTTCACTACCTTTTCATAATCTTCAGGTTCAACAATACCGCAGGGTTCTCTGCCTTTGAGGTTTACATTGACATAGCAACTTCCCATGCAATATGCCTTTGTTTTTGACCAGTCAATGCCCTCGTTGCGCCAGCTGAGATTGTTGAAATCATAATCAGTATATGTTGTCAGACCTGCATTATGGAGAATTTCCATCGGGAAATAATCATCTGTTGTCGCTATTGCACCATGGTCGGCACAAACGGCGATGATGGTGTCATCATCCGCAGCATTATCACAAAGCCACGAAAGGTGTTTGTCTACAAGTTTGTAGAGACGTTCATAGTCTGACACAGCTCTTTCGTGAGTGTAGTATTTGGTGTTGGTAACATTTACATTCACAAGGTCACAATAGGCTGCAAGCTCCGAATGATTAACCGAGTCTGTTGTGCCAAAATAGTCAAATATCAGGTCGTAGTCATCGTTTTTGATAACATCTTCTATAAGCTTTTCATGCCATGCAAATTTAAATTCGAGACTTTCAAAAAACTTGTCGGCATTTATTGCCATATCACCATAGCACACAGTGTCAATTTCCGGGATTTTCATTATTGACTCTGCTTTGCTTTTTGGCTCAATCTCTTTGAGAAGGTTTCTTGAAGCGGTCACATAAATGCCGTATATTTCATTTTCGCTGTCAAACTGTTCACAATACGCTCTGAAATTGAAAATGGCATATTCGCCCGTCTCTGTTTTAAGCTTTCTCTGGAAAACATCAGACCATTCGTGCTTTCTGACAAGACGGTTTTTTTGTGCATCTTCTTTGGTTTCACCAATTTTTACACCATCGTTTTCTACGATGAGAGTCCATGAAAAAGGCTCTGTTTCATTAGGATTGAATCGGGGAGCATTCTGAATTACTTTAAATATAAAAGTGTTTTCATCCATAGCTTTCACATCTTCGCTCTCAAACAGCTTCCAGTCGCCAAGGTCTTTTTCGTCAATTGTTTTGCGCATTTGGTCGGCTCTTTTGAAAGAATGTTTCACACTTTCGTTATCCACATTTTTCCATCCGCCTGACGGCATCGATACGCTGTGAGCATAAAGGGGAGTGCCTTCGATTTTTCTCACCGAGAAATACTGCTGAGGCACACCTGTAATATCGCAGTCGGCAGCAGGCTTGTCGGGAGTATGTGATGACACTGTGCATTTAACGGAAGTGACCTTGTTTCTGTCATTTGCTCCTCCGCCCAGAAGGTTAATAAGAAGTGACTTTCCACCTTCTCGGGCTACTGCATCCCACATTCTGTCGGCGTGCATATTTGCATCATTGTAAGATGTGCCAAAATGCCAAGGCTTATCACCGGGACGGTGAATCATCTCACACACCGCCCCGTGAACCTTAGGAACAGCACCTGTATAAATGGAATGCCAACAAGTTGGCGATATTGTAGGGAAAACCGACATCATATCGTCAAAGAATACACCATTTTTCATAAGTCGGGCAAAACCGGGAAGCTTTCCTTTTGCAACCTGATTTTTTATGTGAAAAGCGGAAACACCGTCTATTCCAAACATGAGTATTTTTGGCTTTTTCATAGTTTGTAAGCCTCTCTTTCTCGGTTTTATATATTATTGGAAAAATCGTCAAGATTTACAATGCTGTCATTTAGTCTTGATTCCTCTGCAGCAAAAGACATTAAATGATTCATATATGATGTATAAAGACTGCAAACGGAGTCTGATGCTTTGTTTTCACCAAAATAATCCAAAAGGTCTTCCATTATGCCAGTATCTCCGCCGGCATGACCGGAAGAAATTGTTTCATCGATTTTTTCAAGCTCATATTTTTTTGTTTCTTTGGTTTTAAAATTATAAACAGTTATAACATCAGTTTCCATATTGGCATCCATTTCACCTTTGTCACCAAATATTTTAGTGAATCTGCCGCCTTTGTTAAAAGCACTCATTGTAAATGATGCAGTACAACCACCCTCGAACTCTATATTAACAACCTGGTGATCAACAACATCATTGTCACATGCAAAAACACATCTGCCGTAGGGCCCGGTTTTCAGAGCTTCAATGATATCCTCATCGGTTGCACCGACTTTGTTGGCAACAGTGTCGCGCCAGGGGTTTTCTTTCCATTGTGTATAATAGCGAACGGGCTCAAAAATGCAACTTTCAGCGTATGGGCATGCATCTGCACAGCGGTCCGGAGCTCCTTGTGGCTGGTTGGACTTGTTGAAATATGTAACATCGCCAAACGACTGAATCTTTTTGCATGGTTTACCGATTACCCATTGCATAATGTCCATATCATGACACGATTTTGCCAGAATCATGGGAGACGACTCGACACTATTGCGCCAGTTGCCACGAACAAAGCTATGACTTTGATGCATAATTCCCACATTTTCCATATGTATCATCGACATAGGTCTGCCAATTTCGCCCCGGTCAATAATTGTTTTTATGGTTCTCCAGAACTGAGTAAATCTCAAAACATGGCACACGATGACTTTTCTGCCGTATTTTTCGCTTGCTTCATAAATCTCTTTGCACTCTTTTGCATTTTGTGCCATAGGTTTTTCCAAAAGGAGGTCATATCCAAGCTCCATGCACTTTATGGCAGGTCCGGTGTGCAAATCGTCCTGTGTTGATATGATTGCAAAATCAGCAAGTTTAGGCTGTTTTACGATATCTTCCCAAGTGTGAAAAAGCATATCGTCACTGATGTTATGATTTCTCTTGGCAAGTTCCAGACGATCCTTTTCAATGTCTGCCACTGCAACTATTGAAAGCTTTTCCGGGTTGTCGATGGCATATTGCGCATATGCCTGCCCCCGCATTCCATATCCAATTACCACAGCTGTTAATTTTTTCATTGTCGTTCCTCCTGTTTCTGATAATAATTATATTATAACTTTTTCTGTTTTTTTAATATCTTGTCATACGGAAGTGAGATAACAAAACCCTTTAACATCAAACCAGTCCAAGGAAACGCTCAGCATTTTTGTGAGATATTTTATCATATACTTCTTGAGTGATGAGACCTTCATCAAGCCAGTTTGCAAGCATATCTATGATATCAACAGGCATCGTAGGACTTACGATATCTGTGCCAAAGAAGAGTCTGTCCTGAAATTCTGTGAGGAATTTTGCTCCAAAAGCAGGATCTCTTGAAAGCATAAAGAAGGGTGATATATCTGAAAGGTCACCGTAGAGATTGGGATATTTTCTGAAAAGTTTTGGCACCACACCCTCTTCTTTAATGGGGGTGCGGTTCATGTTGCCTACCTGGTCTCCGCGCGCAGTATAGAAATAGCCTCTTTCGCCGGGGGTTTCAAGTCTTGCAAGCTCAGACCAGAACCACGGTCCGTGACCGAGAACCACAAGTTCAGGGAAGCTTATGAGTGTCATTTCAAGCTGTGGGAGACCGGGATCGTCATAAATGCCAAATCCGATGTCTCTTTGAGGTGCTCCGTCGAGAGTTACAGGAAGACCAACCTTTTGTGCATAGTAGAGAAGATTCTGAAGCTTGGGGTCCGACAGTTCCATCTTGGGCATAATTTCACCTATACCCTTGCACCCTCTGTCTTTGTAGTATTGGAGAATGGGTTCAAAATCGGAATAGGCATTGTTTTTTATGCTTCGGGGATCAACATTGCAAAACGGTATAATTCTGTCGGGATATTTTTCAGCCATTTCGAGAATATCTTCATTGCACTGCGGCAGATATACTTCAGAATTTACAATAGGAAGTACAACTCCCTTTGCTATACCGAGTTCATCCCATCGGTCAAGCAACTGTTCTGCACTGCAAAATTCACATACAAACTTTTGTGGGAAACGATATGCGTGAGCATGAATATCTATAAGCATAATATCATAATCCTTTCTTTTATCTGTTTATTTCCTTGCGGATGGAGTTCACTTCTTTTCTCCATTTTATAAATTCATTTATGTCCCATAAGCCGGGAGTCGGGCATTGCCAGAAAACTTCTTCTTTTTCTGACTCTAAGGCTTCAAGAACAAAGTCAACAAACACTTTTGACTCAAAACACATAAGCTCAGCTTCACCGCATTTAGATTTTTTAATTGCATTTTTCTTTATAAGCTGTTCGCCAACCCAGTTGTTATACACGTGAGGCCAGGTATCGTGCTTGTTGAAAACATCAAGTGCTGATTTTAAATCTTTGTGTTTTGGGTGATTTTCTATTGATTTGAGGCATTTGTCCACATAGACATATTCGGCATAGTGACGAAATGTGACCGACATAAAGTCGACACCCAAAAGCACAACCTTTGCATTTAAATCATACATTTTTTCCCACGGTGAATCGGCTGAAAATGGAGTATCACCGAGATTCCCTATACGTTTTGAGGTGTGACCGTGAGTTTTTGTAAGTTCATGTGCAAGTTTGCCGATAGCTGCAACAGAATGGGTTGCCTGATCGCTTCTGTGTGCATTGGGAAGCTTGCGGAGATAATTTGTAAGATAACCGGTATCGGAAGGTTTGTCGATGTGCCATGTGTTGTAAGCATTTTCGAAATCGGTCTGCACAAAGGTGGGCATAACAAGAGTTCCTTCATCGCTTAAAATATCGGTAAAACCATCAATAACATCCTGAGCACCGCCCTCGACAGGCCCGAGACTTTTAAAAGATGAATGCACCAAAACCACATCACCCTTTTTAAGACCGAGTTCCAGTCCGGCTTTTGTTATATCTTCTTTTCCTATCATGGTTTCCTCCGGTAAAGATTTGTAAAACTTGTTTTTTTATTTGACAACTTTATTATACCTTTGGTATAATTCATTTTAAATAGAAGATATTATCGTATACTTGTCAAAAATTAACTTTATGCTGATAAAAAAGGCAGGCAAAACAATGGATTTTCTTGATGATATTTATTTTAAAAATTTTAATCCTGTGTGTCATCTTGGCGGATTTTTTTCTATCGGTACAGGAGAGGACTGGAGTATAGAACACGGGAAGTTTGCCCAGAACAAATTTTACTATATAAAGCGTGGCAGATGTGAACTTGTGATTGACGGAAAAAAATATGAAGGCTTGCCGGGAAGATGGTTTTATATTCCTGCCGGAGTCAGCCACTGTTATAATAACGACCGGTGTGAACCTTTTGCCAAATACTGGATGCACTTTGATTTGTATCCTAATACCGTAGATTTCTTTAACACACTCAGCCTTCCGTATTATATTGATATTAACGAAAAAACAACGCAAAAAAAAATCGACCGTGCTTTTGATGATTTTTCTAAAGCTGTATATGGCAACAGCGTTCACGACCGGTTGCGTGAAAAGATATGCCTTACCGAACTTTTTGATGCCTATATCACACTTGCCAATCAATCGCATGAACCGATTTCAATAGCAAAACAAAATGCCTATCTGATGAAAAATGTAATCAAATATATAGAAAACAATGTCGACAAAAACCTGTCAATAAAAGACCTGTCTGATTTTTGTCATCTTCATCCGAATTATTTTATCAGAAGCTTCAAATAAAAAACAGGACTTACCCCGGCAAAATATGTGCGTATATTTAAGCTTGAAACAGCTAAAAGGCTTTTGGAAGAAACAGATTTGTCGGTTATTGAGATTATGAACAGGACAGGTTTTGATGATGTTGCCGCTTTTTCAAAGCTGTTTAAAAGCTATTTCGGAGCATCGCCCAAAAACTGGCGAAAGCAAATTTACATTATGAATAAATATTTCTATAAAGATAAATAAAGCAGGAAAAGGAGACAGCAAAATGAAACTTAATCCAAACACACGCTACACACCCACCGACAACGGTTATGCCATAAGTGCAAGCTCCGAGGTTTTTAACCGTACTTTATACGGTTCTCATAAAAACGATGACAAAAGGGAAAGCTTTTTCACCTTTGCAGGCGATGCTCCCGAATTTATGGGTGCAATCACCGACTGGTCAAGAAACTCCATAAGCTACTATGCCAAATGTGGCACGCTCCGTTCAGGTCTTGCTCTCACCCCCGGTCAGAAGGTGGGCTTTTGCTATTCGCCCTACATGGACACAAGCTCACGCTGGTTTCACGACTCATCAGACATTGTGGCAGAGTATAAAAACGGTTGGATGGAGTATGCACTCTCCCAGATGTCACTGTGGTTCCCCGATGTCGAGGTTAAGATGGAATGCTATCCTCTCATGCCCGACGATGGTTTCCTCGTGCACTATAACATCACAACCGACCAGAGATGTATTCTGGCTCTTGCCTATGGTGGTCTCACCGACTTTCTCGGCAGATTTGAATATAAAGAAGAGAAAAAAAGGCTGTATCACTCTTCCGATTCCAAAGGCAACAAAGTCGAACTTGGCAAAAATTTTGCCTGCATAATCGGAGAAGACGGTACAAAAATGCACATCGGCATAAGCTTTGACGGTGAGGTAAGCCTTGGCTCATCAAAATCTATGGAAGACTCCTATCCAAGCACATTCCTTGCAAGCGAGCCTGAGAGCGATGACGACAGGGTTGTGAAGATTTCAAAGGAAATCGGAGCAAACAGCAACTTTGACGGATACATCGTTGTTATGTATAACTCCGACGAAAAAACTCTTCAGAGCTATCTTGCAGATAGGGATGCAATAAAGAAAGTAAAAAGAGAAATTTACTCAAAATATTCAAATGTAAACATTAAAACCCCCGAAAACCCGCTTGACTTAACTGTCAACCCCACCATTGTAGCCATCGATCAGTCCTGGCATGAAAACTCTTTCCACCACGGTGCCTTTGGCTATCACGCACCCTTCCTTGGCTGGAGAGGATGGTATGCACCCACAGCCATCGGATGGACCGACAGAGTTGAAAAAACAATGAGCGCCTACCTTGAAAAGGTAAAGGGCCCGGATGCTAAAAAGAGTGAGCGTATTTTCTATAACGAAAATGTTGAACCGGATGGAAATATGGCACAGATGTGGGGTTCGCAGTATGCAACTGTTGAAAATCCCTATGGCCATCTTCAGAATTTCCTCCCCGGAGGCGAAGACCAGTACAATATGCAGGAATGTGCCTTCGACATGATGATGTACTGCCTTGAATGGACAGGCAACACATCTCTTGCAGGCAAATATTTCGATAAGCTTTCACTACTTCTCGACAGAGAAGAACGGTATTTCGAAAGAGAAGGCGGACTTTATGAAAACATGCTTAACACCTGGATTTCCGACGGTCATTCCTATAATGGTGCAGGCTGTGCTCAGTCCAGTGCCTATAACTACCGTGCAAATGTAGTGATGGCTCTCATTGCAAAGAAACTCGGAAAAGATGCATCCGTCTTTGAAAAGAGAGCCGAAAGAATCAGAAAAGGCGTAGATGAAAAGCTCTGGCTAAAAGAAAAGGGCATCCTTGCAGAGTCAGTAGATAATCTTGGCAATCGCCTTATTCATCCATCACCCGAGCTTTCCACCACATATCTTGCCATAGACTGCGGCATTGTGGATAAACTTCAGGCGTACACAATGCTCAAATACACCGAAAATCACATAAAGAACATCGTCACCCCCGGCAACGGTGGCAGGCTTTGCTACTCGGCAAACTGGAAACCTAAAAAATATTCCACCTACGGACTTTTCCCTGCCGAAAATGCCCACCTCGCACTTGCCTACTATCAAACAGGTCTCAAAGAAGAGGGCAAAAAGCTTTTAGACGGCATCGTCGATTGCTACTTCTCGGGCAGAAATCCCGGCATGGCGCCTCATGTTCAGTCAAATCGCTGCACAGGAGACATCGGCGACCTCGACTTTACCGACGTATCGGGCACATATCTTCGCCTTATGACCGAAGGTCTTTTCGGCATCAGGCTAAATTCACTCACAGGTGTTCACTCCATTTGTCCAAACTTCCCGCCTGAGTGGGAGAGCGCAAGCCTTGAGCTCAAAGACATATCACTTCACTACTCAAGAAAAGGCAACACCGAAGACTATGATGTGTTCTGCGAAAAGAAAGGCAAAAAGGTATTCAGAGTGTATATGCGCGCGTCGGATGTGGAAGCAGTATATCTCGACGGTGAGCTTTGCGATTATGAAGTAAAAGCATATCCTGCCCATTCATTCATATTTGTTGAAACCGAAAAGGTGGGCAGAATCAACCTTAAGATTATGCATGGCTCGTCCGATGTCCCCAAAGTTAACTTCGCTCCCGAGGTAATGGGTGGCAACAGAGTTGTGTTTGAAGTTTCAAATGGCAACATCATAGACTATGTTGATGTATCGGGCGTATTGGAAAATGCCGAAATCATCGGCAATAAGATTTACGCAAAAGTAAAAGATGTCAAAGGTGATTTCACACTCTTTATAAGAGTTCAAAATGGCGAATATGATGCATTCATCCCTTGCGATTTTGTGGTAAAAAATGTTGAAAAAGAGGTCACATACACCTCCAAACCCTTTGAAGCTCTTGACATTTCAAAGCATTTCAACGAAAGCATGGAAAATCTTCACTCTCAGAAATATGTCAGCCCCACCATCGAAAAACCGGGAATTAGAACCTTTATAAATGGCCGATATGCATGGGAATGGACCCATGGCGGACACAATAAGGTCATAGTAAAGGCAGAAAGCTTAAGAAATGCTGGCGGTCTTGTCACCACAAAATCGGGCATACCGTTTATCATCCCTTCAGAAAACGAAAACCTTGCATGCGTATCTGTCTGGGACAACTTCCCGAGCATGATGGAAGTTGCGCTTGACGGAAAAGCAGAGGAGATAGCAGTCATGTTTATTGCCGCCACAAACTGCATGCAGACTCATGTTGAAAATGCACGCATCACGGTGGAATACAAAGACGGTGAAAGCGAAAATGTGAGCCTCATTCTTCCCGAAAATATAGACGACTGGCTCATCCCTGCCATTCAGTCGGAAAACGAAACCTTCTATTTCTCCGACTACAACCACGCCATAGTTCAGAGAATTAAGCTCAAGGGCGAAAAAGAACTCAAATGTATCAAATTTGAAGCAGTGGCAAATGAGGTAATTCTCGGCGTAATGGGCGTAAGCATAGCAAGATAAGTGCAGAGCAGCTAAATTCGCGTTACGCGAGCTAAATTGAGTAAACTCAGCTAAATAGCCTGTGGCAGCTAAATGTGCTTGGCACGCTGAATAGCGAATTTAATTTAGCTACTTCGGAGGAGTTATTTAGCTATGGAGCAAAGTGGAATAATTTAGCTTTGCAACTTGTTGCAAAATTTAGCTGAACTTTTGACATTTGGTTTGTTAATTTAGAAATATTTTTTCATCAAAAAAACTCTGTAAAAAACTTTTGTTTTTACAGAGTTTTTAGTTTTGAAGAAACATTTTATTTTTTCATATCTTTTGCTACATTTCGGGAATAAGGCTTTTTGTCGTCGGTCAGATTTGCCAGATAGTCCATGCTTGTGTCAAGCGCTATGGCAAGCTTTCTGCACTGTTCAAAAGTAAAATATCTTTTACCATTTTCAAGTTTTGAGTAATCGCTCTGGTCAATGCCTGTCAGCATCTGCATTTTTATTTGTGTATAGCCTTTTTCAATCCTGAGTTCTTTTAATCTTGTCATATAATCACCAAGTATATTTTTTTATTTATCTTTCAAAACCTTTGGCACAATGTCAAACCTTATAACTCCGACTATCACAGAAACAAGTGTAAATGCCTCGCATACAACTCCTGCAACGGAGAAAACCATATAGTTGTAGACAAGCCAGCTCAGCGATGTCACAAAAACAATCGCTCTCATAACGGTTGTGTTTTTGTTGCCAAAGGCAATTGTCGAGAGCACCTTGGCAATTATTATCAGTATGCTTTTTAAGCCCTGCCATGTGAAAAGACCAAACACAAAAAAGAGAATGCTGAAAATGACAGTTGACACTGTTGTTTTTTTGCCTTTTTCCACCTGCTTTGTGAAAATGACATTTCGGATGCATCCCACAATATTCATAGCGAGTCCCGTGTATGCACCCAGAAGGAAATATTGAATTGCAAAGAAAAATTCGTTCAGTGTTCTGAAAGTTAAAATTCCCCTGTGCTTTTTGCATTGGAATGATGCTATGCTTGCTATGACGCCAAGTGCGCCGATTGATTGTATAACTAGGTCCATCGCAATATTCATCATTTGGTCTCCTTGACACAAATTTGTAGGTTTGGTATAATTATACATCATTTAATATATTAAGTAAAGAGGTAGACAATATGGCAAAAAAACAGTTTAAAACCGAGTCCAAAAAACTACTCGACATGATGGTCAACTCCATCTACACCCACAAAGAGATATTTTTAAGAGAGCTCATCTCCAATGCAAGCGATGCAATCGATAAGCTCTACTTCCGTTCGCTCACCGATCAGTCGGTCAAGCTTAAATCTTCCGACTATGAAATACGCATCACCACAGATAAAGACGCGCGCACCCTTTGCCTTGCCGACAACGGTTGCGGCATGACTGAGGCAGAGCTTGAGGGCAATCTCGGCGTTATTGCCAAAAGCGGCTCGTTTGATTTCAAAAACAATCCCGACAACAAAGC
>JAZNBF010000062.1:0-3680 GCA_045586905.1 Clostridia bacterium | reverse complement strand
AGAATTCATATCATATCGCAAATTTAGGAGAAATTTATATCGAATTTGTCCTGCGACAGATATATCGAGTTTGCTAAGCAACCATATATCAAAACCTCTCAAGCGCACTTGCATACAAGTGTTTGAGAGGTTTTTTGTGTTCAAAAGTGTCCTCAGGGACACTTTCCTTTAGGTATCTTTTTTTTGTATATAAAAGGGATTCGAATATGGTTTCAATTTCACCAATTACAGAATTTTTAAAGAACTCGAAAAGCCTTCAAATTTTTGTGCATTTTCATTTTCGCATATAAGGTAGTCAACATCAGAGAGGCTGCATTGTCTGTAAGCTGATTGAGTTCCTAATTTTTCTGAGTCACATAAAAACACTTTTTTTGCCGAATTTTTAAGCATACAATTTCTAAGTGCCACTTCTTCACGACTGCAGTCCGACACAATCCCGTCATCGGACAGTGATTTTGCCGAAAAGAAAGTAATGTCAGCAAAAGTGTTTTCAAATATGGCATGAGCATCAGCTCCGATAAGACAACAGCGGTTTTCAGGACTTAAAAATCCGCCTGACGCTATAACTTTGATGCCCGAATTTGAAAGCAGACACAATATTTCTATATTGTTTGTAATAACCGTTAATGTGTTGTTGCTGATTATTTCATTTGCGAGATAAAATGAAGATGACGACTGGTCTAAAAATATAACACTTCCGTCTTTTATAAGTCTTGAAGCCTTTTTTGCAATTGTTTTTTTAGCTTCAACACTGTGATGATATCTTTTGTCAAACGAGATTACGCTTGAATAATTCGTTATCAATTCTGCTCCCCCGTAAGATCTTTTAACAATTCCCCTGGTTTCGAGTGCGGTCAGATCGCGTCTTATGCTGGATTCACTTGCATACAGTATTTTGCAAAGCTCTTTTACCGTTATAAAACGATCATGTTTTTTCAAAATGTTTATTATTTCTGATTCCCTTTCGTTTTTTAACATACTTGTATCTCCTTTTAAAAGTGATTGTTTTTGCTTGTTTTGTCAAAGACATATGTGTATTTGTCAAATTTTTGATTGTTCTTTGGTAAATTGTTGATTTATTTTGATAATGTTATTATAATATAACTATGAAAAAAGTAAATACCTAAATTGAAAAAGGAGTTAATTTTTGTGGATATCAATAATCTTTTGCGTGGTGTTGAGTGTTCATGTGGTAAGACTCATCAATGCGATATAGAATATATTTACATAGAAAGCGGTGCGATCACAAGACTAAAGACTCTTTGCAAAGAAAAAGATAATATTCTGATTGTTGCCGATGTAAACACATATTCTGCTGCAGGAGAAAAAGTTGAGAGTGTTATAGGCAGCAAAGTGTTCAAAAAAGTAATTTTTTCTGGTGAGACCGTTCTCATTCCTGATGAAACTGCCATTGAGAGAGTGAGAGAAGATTTAGATGGCATAGACTTAATTTTGGGCATAGGTTCGGGCGTGATTCAGGATTTGTGTAAATATGTATCATTTTTTGCCGGCATACCTTATATGATAGTTGCTACTGCACCTTCCATGGATGGCTATGCATCAAGTGGTGCTGCGATGATACTGAAGGGGATGAAAGAAACTGTTTCGGCAGGTCTCCCGAGAGCAATTATAGCTGATGTCGATGTTTTGAAAAATGCTCCTCTTGATATGATAAAAGCAGGCTTTGGCGATATCGTTGGTAAATATTCTGCACTGTGTGACTGGAAACTCAGCTGTGTGGTAAACGGAGAATATTTCTGCCGGTATATTTATGACACTACTTATAAAATGATACAAAACACCCTTGATACCGCAAAAGGACTTTTAACTCGCAACGAAGAAAGCATCAAGGCTCTTACCGAGGCTTTGATGGTTGTAGGTGTTATGATGAGCTTTTCAGGCTCTTCGCGTCCTGCATCAGGTAGTGAACATCATCTTTCACACTTTTTTGAAATAGTGGGCATTACAAATAACGAACCTTATTTTGTTCATGGCCTTGATGTTGCTTATTCTACCGTCGTTACAGCTCAGATCAGAGAAAAAATACTATCTTCAGATTTTTCAAATGTCTTATATCGCCTTTCAAGAGAAGATTATATTGAAAAAATGAGAAAAATATATAAAACTGTTGCAGATGGTTGCATTGCACTGCAGGATAAGGTGGGAAACTACGCATCAGACAGACTGGGCGTGTATAAGGATAAAGAAAATGAAATACGAAAAATCCTGTCCGAAACTCCCGGTGCTGAAGAGATAAAAAATATTCTTGGCATTGTAGGACTCGATATAGAAGAATTTTATGATATGTATGGAATGGCGAAAATAAATGACGCTGTTATGTATGCAAAAGATCTTAAAGACAGATACACCGTTCTCTGGCTTAATTATGATATGTTTGGAGGAATGTTCAGTGAATAAAAGTAAAATAAAAATAGTTGCAATGGATCTGGACGGCACCCTTACTCAACACAGGCAACCGCTTGATGAAGTCCACAGAGAAACACTTGAAATATTGACACAAAAATATAAGCTTCTCATGGTCGGTGCAGGACAGGTAATGCGAATATTCAATCAGCTTGGAAGCTTTCCGATTGATATAATAGGTAACTATGGCCTCCAGTATGGTACATATAATGCCGATACCAAAAGCATTGATATAATCCGTGATTTAAAATTTGATGTAGACAAAGAAACAATAGAAAAAAAGGTTACATTTTTCAGAGAAAAATATGGCTACACCGATTATGCCGGCGACAATGTCGAATTTCATCCGTCAGGATGCATCACATTCCCCCTTTTGGGCACCAAAGCAAAGTCAGAGGACAAGCTCGCATTTGACCCCGACAGAGTGAAAAGAAGAAAAATATATGACGAGGTGGTTTCTGCTTTTCCGGAATATACTGTTTTTGTGGGCGGCTCATCTTCTTTCGATATGGCACCAATGCCGTATAATAAATATTATGCTCTTGATATGTATTGCAAAGAGAATAATTTAACCCACGAAAATGTTGTGTTTATAGGCGATGACTATGGCTTGGGCGGAAATGACGAGTCTGTATATAAATCGGATTTCCCATATCTTACCATAGATGATTACAGAGATTTCCCCGAAATTGTGAAACCGCTTCTGTAAAAACATTTTGTTATCTCGGGTTTTAAAAACCAAATTTTACGTGGAGGAAACAACATGAATAAACTTAAAGACAAAAAACTTTTTTTGCTTGATATGGATGGTACCATTTATCTTGACAATGACCTTTTTGACGGTACACTTGATTTTTTAAACTATGTAAAGTCAATAGGTGGCAGATATATTTTTCTTACCAACAATTCATCAAAAGGTGTGGATAAGTACATTGAAAAGCTTCAGGGCATGGGTATAGATGCCAAAGCAAAAGATTTTCTTACTTCTACCGATGCAACTATTCTTTATCTCAAAGAAAAAGCATATAAAAAAATATATGCTTTCGGTACCGCTTCGTTTGTGAAACAACTTAGAGATTCCGGACTCAATTGTACCACAGAACGTGAAGAGGGTATAGATTGTCTGTGTATTTCAAATGACACAGAACTTACTTTCAAAAAGCTTGAAGATGCGTGCATCCTTCTTGGAGAGGGTGTCGATTATATAGCAACCAATCCCGACTGGGTATGTCCCACATGGTATGGCTTTGTGCCCG
>JAZNBF010000061.1:0-3109 GCA_045586905.1 Clostridia bacterium | reverse complement strand
ATTGCCTTTGTAAATACTGAGTATATTGCCCGACAAAAATGCATATAACTGCGGATTGTAGCTTCTCAGGTGATGCATCGACTCGTGAACAGCTGTAAAAAGTATAGGCTTCTGAGCATTTAAAGAAAGTGTAATCTGCTTCGATGCACTGTCATACACACCGTCAACTGCTCGCCCGTCAGCATCCGTAACATTGTTTGCAAATCCGACATTTACACCGGTAAACTTCGCAAGAGCTTTTAATGCAATCGCAGTTCTGTGAGAAATAGCAGACTTGGCATTGACAATCGGGTTTAGTTGTGATAAAATATTGTTATTAGAAGGCGTAACTCCATGTGCGGCATTTTGCCGTGCGGCCTTAGAGCCACCCGGAGGGTCCCCTTCTAATTTTATTTTACCGACATTATAAACGGTTTTTATTTCACCGTTGTGACCGACAGAAAGTCGTACACGATAGTATTGACCGTCAAAATCTTCAAAAAATGCAGTTCGATATTTAAAACCATCTTTTGCAAAAGGATGGTTTTTTTTGTCTGGTGTTAATGGTGCATTGTTTCCTCTTGACACCTGTGAAATTTCATCAATATGTGACTCAACTCTTAACTTAAGCGCATATTCATCGTCGGTATTCAGACGCGATATACCGCCTTTTTCAGTAACAACATTCCTTGTACGTGCTTTTCCTGCAGTGTCTCTCGTTATGGTAAGCACTTCGCCATCCATACCGATAAAGGAAACATCATTACCATGTCTGATTTCATTATTGATGTATTTCATAACATCAGATGCCCATGTTTCGGGATTGTCACCGGATATTACCTTCCTGGAAGCTTTAACAAACTTTTTACCATCAGGCAAAGTAACTATGCTTTTTTTATTGCCCAAAGCTTCAGCATAATCCTTAACCTCAAAATCCACCTTACCAGGCATCACACCCTTGTATTTTTCACCAAGCTTAACCGCTTCAATTGTTTTCGGATTATACTTCACAGTCTTTGCATCTTCAAAGATTGTAGCAAGATTTTCTGGCAGAACAAATTTTTGCGACTCATTATCATACCACGATGCTTGCTTTACAAGACTCTCAGCTTCAGATAACAGCTTTGAAACCTTTTTCATATCTGAAAAACCGTTTCTCACAAGCTCTGTCTGAAGCTTTTTTACTGCCATTTCGGCTTCCTTTGATGCCTCTGTCGCAGGTCCTTGTCTCACTCCTAAAATGTCAGCACCGCCGCCAAAAATAGCAGAGCCTATGAAACCGCCAGCAAAGCTGTATGCCATGCCCTCAAGGGAATAATCAAGCTTTGAATCATGCGCATATATAATCTTCTTTGCCAAAGGCTCTGCATAATATGAAAGCACTTCTTCAAAGCCTTCACCGCCTGCCTCAAGAATGAGTCTTACAAATTTCTGACCGGTCTGTGACTTAACCGACGATGAAACTCTGTTTATAATCTGCGAAGATATCGGAGTTCCCTTTATAGCAAAGGAAGAACAAAGCTTTTCAATGGCAATTTCCGTACCGGCCGACACCAGACCAAAAAGTGCCGATTTGGTTTTCGATGCACCCTCACGCCTTGCCTGCGAATAAGAATTACCAAAAGCTTGCGTACCGATAAGAGCCATGCCTGCACCGGGCGTGATAAGCGAAAGACCAATCGTCGGCAACAGCTGCGCCGATGAACCGATAAGCTCCGATGCTGTCCTCATTCCTTCAGGCATATACTTATACTTTTCGGGCACATATTCGCTCACACGGTTGTTCTTTATAAAGGTGTCTATTTTCTCGCTCACCTCATCATCAGTGATAAGCGCATCTGCACCGGCAGCTAAAGTATTAACCACACCTCTGCCCACACCCTCAAGAGCCTTCCCGGCACTTCTTGCAGTATTATCAATAAAGAGATCAGCCTGGTGAAGAATATTCATGTCAGATCTAAGATAATTCTGATATTTTTTGAGCAGTGGAAAATACAATTCTGAGTTATTCTTTTTAATATCCTCAAGTGATATAATCCCATTGATAACAAGATGCCCCACATCTTCATCAGTAAGCTCATTCACCGACTTCGAACCCCAGTTTTTTTCAAACGACTTAACAAAAGCTTCCGTCTGAGCCGCATTCTGACCCTGAAGATTATATATCTTGATTCCGGTCTTTGAGAGAGGCAGGTTCATAAGAGTGTTATCCACATAATCGCGCCTTTTTTGCTCCTCAGGTGTTAATCCACGTATAGTTACAGGATTTGAGTCAGAAATCATCTTCCTGAGACTTTCATGATACTCTGAAAAATTCTCGGGCAAAGAACCGTTTTTTGCAACATAACTGTTAAATGCATCATTGACATTTTTTACTTTGGCAGAAATAATTTTGTCCTTATAATCAGAATCCGAAAAAGAATCAAACGACTTGCCCAGATCATCAGCCATATTTGCAAGATCATCAAGCGAATAGTTTTTCTTATACACGTTGGTGTCAATGCCCTTAGACACTTCACCCATAAGAATAAAGTACTCATGGGTACCAAACTTCGGAAATGTAATGCCGTGCTTTTTTTCTTCGGTTGTTTTTACCTTTGTGACAGGATTTTTCTTTTCTGCTTCAGCATTGACAATGCGACCACCGTCGGCAGAAACCTCCAGATCCACCGGAGTTTTAACAGCAGTTTTGTTTTTGCCGACAACTCCCATCAGAGGTCCGATAGGCTTGTCATATTTTTTTAAAGATTTACTCATTTTAACACACTCCCGATTATTGAGGAATAACAAATGTAGGGTAAATACTGCCGGGTTTATCAAAGACGGGTTTAGTCACAGGCATGGTCACATTCTTATTGTCATATTCCTGCTGAGCCATCCATTCATCCAGGAGCTGCGCTCTCTCTTGCAGACTGAGACTTGCAAAAGAAATACCGGTTTCAGCTTCCCACTTTTTAATTTGTGCTTCAGCAATTCTGCTGTCAATATACCTTGCAGCATCTTCGTTTGCATCCGATGTTTTAAGCGCATCATATTTGTAAATCAAATCGTTTGTGGAGTTCTCTTTATTAAGCTCAAAATTCTTTTCGCCAAGACCGGTAGCTGCAAAGTCAGACAACAGACCGCGAAT
>JAZNBF010000060.1:0-6148 GCA_045586905.1 Clostridia bacterium | reverse complement strand
GCCGAGTGTCCTTTAGAACACTCGGCAAATGGATTGTCTTTTTTTGCGCTTTACCATTCACATTCTATAAGACCATCGTCACTAAGTGTAAGTCGGATCGTAGCCATGTCGTTCTGTGGGCCAAGGAGTTGTCCTAATATGTTGTCTTCCTAAGACCGCTTGGCCTCCGACTTTATCGATGCCGAGTGTCCTTTAGAACACTCGGCAAATGGATTGTCTTTTTTTGCGCTTTACCATTCACATTCTATAAGACCATCGTCACTAAGTGTAAGTCTGGTTCCATATGGCTTACACATTTCTGCGAGATATTCATAGATTTCTTTGTTGTAGCTTCTTCTTGGAAGACCACCTTCGGCTTTATGAGAGTTCATGTTCATTTCAACAGGCATTAAAGTCAGTTTTGTAAGCCTGGTGCCATCAGTTTCCCAACAGGGAATTACTGTGCGAAACATTCTCGGATCGGTCATGAGTCCAACAGTAAAATCTTTGGAGCGTTTTTTGAGAAGCTCGTGAACTGTGGTGTCTGACGGAAGATTGTATTTGGCAAAAAACTCCGCAGGGGCAAATTCGATACTATATAGCTGAAGAATAAAATCGCCGAGAGAGTAGAAAATCGGGCAATCGTTATAGATTTCGATGGGTCGGAGAAGATGAGGTCCATGACCTACAACTGCATGAGCGCCGGAATCTATGCAATGGTGAGCAAAATACTTTAAAAACTGCGACGGGTTTTCTTTTTGGTCACCACTTATCTGATGGGAATGAATGGAAACAATTATGTAGTCAGCCTGTAGTTTGGCTTCGTATATTGCTTTATCAATACGAGCGAGGTCGGTCTTGTCTATTTCCATAACATATTCAGACTTATCGCCTTTGACAAATTTGAGCTCACCGAGCTCAGTTTCATTATCATTTAAAAACGGATGGTAACCTTCTCTTCTTGTTATTTCTTTTGCAGCATTGATTTTTGTGTCGGCTGCAATTCGTTTGATGATTTCAAAATCGTCTTCACTAAGCTTTATGTATTTATTTAGTCGGAGACCGTTAACACCCGGTCTGCCTTTTACTCTTGCAGATTGTTCACCTGCCATCATTGATGGATCGAAGTTTGTGTTGGTTGAGATGAGTGCAACACGGCCGTTTTTGGTTTCGAGATATCTCGGAGCACTTGCCTCAGCAAGATTTCTGCCTGCTCCACTGTGAACAAAGCCACTGCCCTCCAGAGCTTTAAGTGTGCTTTCGAAGCCTGCATAGTGAAAATCCATGGCGTGATTGTTGTTGAAAGTTGTCATATTGAAGCCGAATTTTTTTATATCATCAAGGACCTCAGGATTAGTTCTTAAATATGTGCCTCCGCTAAATTGTGAAGCACAGGTTTCGCCTTCGTGATTGAGAGTGGTTTCAAGATTGCAAAAGCGAGCATCACCTTTTTCAATGAAAGGCTTTAATTCATCATAACCCTCAAAATCATCATATATTCTTTTTTGGATTATTATGTCACCTACTGCTGTGAATTTCATACTTTTCCCTCCTTGAGACCGATACCGTATTTTAACGCATATTCAAGGCCAACCGGAATAGATGCTTTTTCAACCCATTCTTCACGTTTGTGAATATTGCCCGCAGTTGCCACGCCAATGCGTATGGCGGGAATGCCAAGAGAAAGTGGGATGTTTGCATCGGTTGAGCCTGTGCTATAAACCACTTTTACACCTGCCAAATTCTCAATGATTGAAGCTGCGAACTCAGCAAGAGGCATATTGTTGATGGTGCCTTTCATGCTGCAAGGTCTGTCCCCTACTTTCTCTACCTCAACACTGATTTTTTCTGTTCTCGCATTTTCAAAAATTTCTTTGAATTTGGCTTCCATTATGTCAAGGCAATCTTTGTCGTCGGAACGGTATTCACAAAGCATGCTTGCTTTCTGAGCTATGGTGTTTACCGATGTGCCGCCATTTATTGTGCCGACATTATAAGTAGTTTTTGAATCGCCGATTTTGGGCACTTCAATTGAAAATATCTGATTGATAATTTCTGCGAGTTTTGCAATTGCATTGTCATTACCAAATTTACTGAATGAGTGCCCGCCCTCAGTGGTAACTGTAACATTATAGCGATGAGAGCCGACACCACCGACTGTAACAGCAGGGAAATTTGGCTCGAAAGTGGTGAAACGGGCAATTCTGCCTTCGTAGTCTTTAAATAGCTGTCTTGTTCCCTTGAGATTGCCAAGACCTTCTTCGCAGGAATTACAAACAAACATGAATCCCTTTTCGGGGATGATATTATTTTCAATAAAGAACTTTGCCATAAGAAGAAGTACCACAACACTTGATGTATCATCTGAACAGCCCGGACAACGCACTAATTCACCATCGTCAACATATGGCAAAGGCTCCATGTCTGGAAAAACAGTGTCGAGGTGTGCCGCAAAAACTGTTATTTCGTTGCTGCCATCGCAATTGAGAGGGAAAATTGTGTTCTGAGCCTCGTCGATGTATACTCCCTTTGCACCATATTTTTCAAGCCACGCTTTGCAATATTTTGCTCTCTCGTGCTCAAAATGAGACGGTGCCGGAATAAGACACAGTTCCTTAAGTGTCAAATACAAAAGATCGGTATTTTCTGTTATATAATTTTTTATAAGCTTTTCCATAATACTATCTCCTTTTAACTACAATCAGGTAAATTATACACCCAAATCAGCACAATGTAAACAATTGTCAAAGATAGCCTTGCCATAGTTTTAAAAATGTGGTAGTATATGATTTACAGAGGTGAATTATATGGAACTGTTACAACTTAAATATTTTTATGAAAGCGCGAAAAACCAAAGCTTTGCCAAAGCAGGTGAAAAGTATATGGTACCCTCTTCTTCGGTATCTGCATCAGTCAAAAGGCTTGAGTCCGAGCTTGGATGCCAGCTTTTTGACAGAGCAGCGAACAAGATAAGTCTCAACGAAAAAGGAGCTCGTTTCTTTGAGTCGGTCGAAGCTGTATTTGAAGAACTGAACAAGGGTATTGCCGAAGTAACGAGCAAAAAAGGAGACACAAGAAAAATCAGCATGCTCGTACGTGCCATGAGAGGCGAAGTCACTGACAAAATCATTGAATACAAAAACAAACATCCTGATGTATCTTTTAAAATAACATATAATTTTGATGAAACAGATTTCAAGCAGTATGATATTATTATCGACGAAAAAAAGGACCTATACAGAGAATATGAAATGTCACTGCTGTGTTCAGCTGAGATACACCTCAGAGTATCTGAAAAACATCATCTTTACGGAAAAACATTAAAACTTATTGACCTGAAAAATGAATCTTTTATTTCGATAGGCGAAAACAACGGACTTCATAAAATACTGCTTAAAGCATGCAAAAAGGCAGGCTTTACTCCTGACTTTGTACTTACGAGTAATGATATAATGTGTAACAGAAAATATTTTGAATCGGGAATTGGAATCGTCCTTGCAAGAGAATTTAAAAACAAAACAAAAGACGCCAAAATACAATATCTCGATGTGACAGATTTTAATGAAAAACAGACCCTTTGCTGCTATTATCGCAAAAGGTCTGCCTATGGTAACATTGAAGATTTTTTGGGATTTATTAAAGAAAAAATGAGTAGCTATTGAAAAATTTTATACTTTTTGCAAATGTAATTTGAAATAAAAGCCGAAAGCAAGCCAAAGAAAATGCCGAAAAGCACATCTGTGGGAAAATGCACGCAAAGATATAGTCTTGAAAAAGCTATAACGAAAGCTAACACTATGCAAACAATGCCCCAGTTTCTATTGTGAGGATAAAATGCGCAAGCTGCAGCAAAAGATGCTGATGTATGCCCTGAGGGGAAAGAAAAATCATGAGGAAGTGGAATAATTATTTTCAGAGCTTTGTCTATGTCATATGGTCGCATTCGGTGAACAAGGGGTTTTGTTATAACATTTACAAGTAAAAAATTGACTAAAAGAGCAATTGCGACGCATGCACCAATGCGTCGTGTTTTTTTAAATACAAAAAGCAATGCTGCAAAGATAATCCAGACTGCACCCTTATTGGCAAGTGAAGAAAAAAACACCATCAGGCTATCCAGAAAATCGCAGCTGATTTTTGAAATCAGATTCAAAACGCAGAATTCTGCGTCAAGAATTATGTCATACATTATTATCATCCTTTAAATAAAGCATAAGTTGCTCAAAGTTTACATCAGAATACTCTATTTCAGAGGAATAGAGCCTGGCAGTGTCTATTAGTGCTTCGAGTCGCATATCACCACGCATGACAAACATTGCACCAATAATACAAGCACTAAGAAGCGAGGCAGCAACCATAGCGCGTTTTTCGCCTGACGAGTCTGAAGGAATAAAATGTCTCATCAAAAAATAGTGCAGCATATTTGCAAATGGTTTATCAAAGCTTGTTTTAAAGAAAATTTCTTTTATGGTTATGTCGGAAGCTGCCAGGCTATCTAAAAGAGCCGGCCACTCCGGAGTCAGATGTTCAAAATCATTTAATATAGCTGCCCACTTTGAAATATTATCAAATTTGGGCAAGGCGTATTGACAGCACATTTCTGAAAATTTATCAAAGAAAGAAATATCCTTTTTGCTGATAATCGAAAACAGATTTTCGCGCTCAGATATGAACTGCGATTCAGTAAAATCGAGCTTTTCATTGGCATTATCATCTTCGAGTGTAATAAAAGAAACCGACTTTTCGTTTGTCAGAATTATTCTTGCCGCCTCTTCACAAGATAAACCGATACCTATCTCAATATGGTCGGAAAAATAATTGCGGAATCTCGGATGATCAGAACAGATGTCACAAAGAGCTTTCTCTCCTTTTTCTTTTATAATGCGACAAAGGCCGTCACTCTCAAGAAAAGGACATCTGTCATCTTTATCGAGAATAAAGTGTGCGCCTTCGTCATCTATGCAAATACTATCATTAAGCTTTTTCCCCAAAGATCCCGTCATTGATTTATAACACGATAGTGTGAAATCGTCGATATCAATTTCCCAGCCTATGCAGCAATTGTGCTCACAACGAGACCCTATGCAAGAAAACAAATTGTAATAGTCGGGGGCAATTATTTTCATTAGTTATTCTCCATTTGTTCTTTTGCGTCTGAAAGCATAGTCAGATCATTGTGTATTTTCTGCATTTTTTCGTCGGTGGAAGCGATAATATCTGCACATTCGCGCAACTCCTTTTCAACAAACTGAGCACCTTCAATATTCTTTTTATATTTCATTTTGTGCTCAAGACTCGCCCAGAAGTCCATTGCAATTGTCCTGAGCTGAACCTCAACCTTGAGATTTACTTTTCGGTCAGGAAAAAACACCGGAACTTCAACTATCATATGGTAACTGCGATAGCCATTTGGTTTTGGATTTTTTATATAATCCTTAACTTCAATTAAAGTTATGTCGTCCTGTTTTTGAAACATGTCGGCAATCATGTAAATATCTTCAATAAAAGAACAGATAATCCTGACACCTGCAACATCATTTAGATTCTCAAGGATTGACTCCATTGTCATGGGAAGATTGCGTCTTTCAAGCTTATCTATAATGCTGATAGGACTTTTAACTCTCGATTTTATCATTTCTATGGGATTTCTTTTGTTAACAACAGAAAAATCATCATTCAGCACTTCAAATTTGGTGCGAACCTCTTTTATAGCACACCCATACATCATCATAAATTTACTGAAATCTTTAAATCTTTCAATATATTTTTCATTTTTTAAGGTGTTGATTTCTATCGGAGTTTCAAGGCCGACAAAGGTTTTATGAAGATCTTGTTCCATATCCATGGTATTGGTCTCCTTTGACTGTTTTTATGAAACAAGTATAACACAACAAGTATTTTTTGTGAATAGCAAAGGAAAAATTTTAACAAAAAGTTTATATTATCAGAATTTGGATATAATAAAAATAAAATATATATCCAGGAGGAATAGAATGGAATTTAAAGACTCTAGAACTTTCGCAAATCTGATGGCCGCATTTGCAGGTGAATCACAGGCAAGAAACAAATATACCTTTTATGCCGAAAAAGCAAAAGAAGACGGTTATTGCCAGATTGCAGAATTTTTTGAGGAAACTGCCGCAAATGAATGTGCTCATGCAAAAATATG
>JAZNBF010000059.1:0-6257 GCA_045586905.1 Clostridia bacterium | reverse complement strand
CAAGAACCAGAAAAGGTCCCAAGAGAACCATCGCTGGTAAGAAAAAATAATCCGAGGAGGGATAGTTTAATATGGCTGCTCAAGCAAAAAGAAGTCGTAAAAGACGTGAGAAAAAGAATATTGAACGTGGTTGCGCTCATATTCGTTCCACATTTAATAACACAATAGTTACTATCACCGATACTCAGGGTAATGCATTATCTTGGGCATCTTCCGGTGGCTTGGGCTTCAGAGGCTCAAGAAAAAGCACTCCCTTTGCATCACAGATGGCTGCTGAAACTGCTGCCAAAGCTGCAATGGAACACGGTCTCAAGACTGTTGAAGTGTATGTAAAAGGCCCCGGCTCCGGCAGAGAATCTGCAATCAGAGCTCTCCAGACAGCAGGTCTTGAAGTTAGTATGATTAAAGACGTAACACCGATTCCTCACAATGGCTGCAGACCGCCTAAGAGAAGAAGAGTGTGATTAAGGAGGTATAAGATATGGCACGTTATACAGAAGCAGTATGCCGTCTCTGCCGCCGCGAGGGTCAGAAACTCTTCTTAAAAGGCGACAGATGTTATAGCGGAAAATGTGCAATCGAAAAGAGAGCCTATGCTCCCGGCCAGCACGGTCAGAGCAGAAAGAAACTCTCCGAATACGGATTGCAGCTCAGAGAAAAACAGAAAGCAAAAAGATTTTATGGTGTTTTAGAAGGTCAGTTTGCTCACTATTATGAACTCGCTGAGAAAAAGCAGGGCGTAACCGGTGAAAACCTTCTCCAGATTCTCGAAAGCCGTCTCGATAATGTTATATACAGACTCGGCTTTGGTCTTTCAAGAGCAGAAGCAAGACAGCTTGTTGTTCACGGTCATTTCCTCGTAAATGGCAAAAAGGTAGACATTCCTTCATATCTCGTTAAAGAAGGCGATGTTATCACCATCAAAGAAACAAGCAGAAGCCTTCCCAAGATGAAAGCAATCATCGAAGCTACTGAGGGCAAAAACATTCCCGAATGGCTCGATCTTGACAGAAACATCCTTCAGGGCAAGGTTGTAACACTCGCTAAGAGAAGTGACATCGATCTTGATATCGAAGAGCACTTTATTGTCGAGCTCTACTCGAAATAATAGTCTCTCCGTTTGCAGAGTTGAGATATTAATAGTTTTGAAATGGAGGGTTATATTATGATCGAAATGGAAAAGCCCCGTGTTGAATGTGTGGAAAAATCTCCCGATGGCAAATATGCCAAATTCGAGGTTGAACCTCTTGAAAGAGGCTATGGAACAACAATCGGCAACTCCATCAGAAGAGTACTTTTGTCATCTCTTCCCGGCGTTGCTCCGATAAGTGTTAAAATCGAGGGTGTTCTGCACGAGTTTTCAACCATTCCGGGTGTAAAAGAAGATGTAACCGAAATCATACTGAATGTCAAAAAGATAATCGCAAAGCTTTATTGCGATACTCCCAAAACCGTTTTCATTGAAGCAAACGGTGAAGGCGAGGTTTGTGCCAGAGATATCAGATGTGACCATGAGGTAGAAATTATAAATGGTGACCTTCACATTGCTTCGCTCAGCGACAATGCACGCCTTTATATGGAAATCACCCTTTCCAAAGGCAGAGGTTATGTAACAAGTGAAAAGAATAAAGAGAACATGCAGCCCGTTATCGGTGTTATTCCTGTGGATTCAATTTATTCTCCTATCGACAAGGTAAACTATGAAGTTACAAACACCCGTGTTGGTCAGGTTACTGATTATGATAAGCTCACATTAGAGATTTTTGCCGATGGAACAATTGCTCCCGAAGAAGCACTTTCACTCAGCGCAAAAATTTTGAATGATCACATGAATCTCTTTATCGATCTCACCGAAGAGATCAGAGACACCGACATCATGATTGAAAAACGCGAAGATCAGAAAGACAAAGTGCTCGAGCTCACAATTGAAGAGCTTGACCTTTCTGTACGTTCTTTCAACTGCCTCAAACGCGCAGGCATCAACACTGTTGAAGACCTTGTGTCCAAGTCTGAAGGCGAAATGATGAGAGTTAGAAACCTTGGCAGAAAATCACTCGAAGAGGTTGTTGGCAAGCTTAATTCCTTAGGCTTCCAGTTCTCCAAGGAATATGACGAATAAGCTTTTTAAAGCTTTGCATGATTAATATTTTTGGTAAAAGGAGGTAAACACAATGCCCGGTACAAGAAAATTGGGTAGAGCATCCGATCACAGAGATGCTACCTTAAAGAACTTGGTTACAGCTTTGCTTGAGAATGGCAGAATAGAAACAACACTGCCCAAAGCAAAAGAAATCAGATGTATGGCTGAAAAAATGATAACCTTAGGTAAAACCAACACATTACACACCAGAAGACAGGCTCTTTCTTACATCACTAAGGAAGATGTTGTTACAAAGGTGTTTGCCGAAATTGCTCCCAAATATGCTGAGAGAGACGGCGGTTATACAAGAATTTTAAAATTAGGTCCCCGTCGTGGTGACGCCGCTGAAATGGCTATCATTGAATTAGTTTAATCTAAATAAAAAACGCACTCAAAAATGATTTTGAGTGCGTTTTTTTGTACTTTTCAAATGTAAAGAAGAGAGCTTTGCAATTTTTAAACCGTTTTATTTGTTTTTAAAATACTTCTCGCTTGCTTTTCTGTCAATAAAAAGTCGTAAATACCTCAATGGCTAGCCTATGTCACTCTTGACAATTGTGTGAAAAAGTGGTATAGTGTATTCATACATAATATATGAATTTATCTATGGAGGTTATAGTGATGAAACACATTAAAACTATCAAAACCCGTAACCTTTGCCAAAGCGCTAAAAACGGTGGCTGTGGCGAATGTCAGACTTCTTGTCAGTCAGCTTGCAAAACAAGCTGCGGTATTGCCAACCAGGCATGCGAGAAAAAAGCTGAAAACAAATAATTTTGTTGTTTGCTAAAAAGGCTATATTAAGAGATGTACCCTTGAGGACATTTTCAAACGCAAGAAAACCTCTCAACTGCTTATTCAAGTACATTGAGAGGTTTTGTTATATGTTTGCTTCGCAAACTCGATATATTTGTCATAGGACAAATTCGATATAATTTATTTTATAAATTGCGATATGATATGAATTCCGAAAAACTCGTCGCACTAGCGACATATCGTGCCGAATGGCATATCGAGTGTGAAACACATATCGAGAATTCCAAAGGAATTCATATCGCTGCCGAGTGTCTGTAAGAACACTCGGCATACGATAGCCTTTTTCGTTTATTACCACAATAAAGGATGATACAAATGATACATCAGTATAAATTAAATGGCTACAACATAGTCCTCGACATAGCATCGGGCGGCGTGCATTTTGTGGACGATGTGGCATATGACATCATAGAAATGTATGACACACTTCCGAGGGAAGAAATCATAGAAAAGGTGGTTGCATCTCATGGCGTAAGCTGCGATGAGGCAAACGAGTGCTTTGACGACATCGAAGAGCTCAAAAAGAGCGGCGCACTTTTCACAGACGATACTTTCGAGCCCATGGCAGGCGACCTCAAG
This sequence comes from Clostridia bacterium, assembly GCA_045586905.1. Taxonomy (GTDB): domain Bacteria; phylum Bacillota; class Clostridia; order UMGS1810; family UMGS1810; genus RGIG1828. The sequence continues at coordinate 2,722 of JAZNBF010000059.1, read as the reverse complement.
GCAAAAACCTCGGGAGTCATAAAGGCACTGTGCCTTCACATTGCTCACACCTGCAACCTTAACTGCGCCTACTGCTTTGCATCTCAGGGCAAATACAATGGCGAAAGAGATGTCATGAGCTTCGAAACAGGCAAACGCGCGCTCGACTTTCTGGTTGAAAACTCAGGCACACGCAAAAACCTTGAGGTAGACTTCTTTGGTGGCGAGCCTCTTATGAACTGGGATGTGTGCAAAAAATTAGTTGAATATGCAAGGTCAATCGAGAAGGAAAAGGGCAAAAATTTCCGTTTCACCCTCACCACCAACGGTGTGCTTGTAGACGATGATGTCATAGACTTTGCAAACAGAGAAATGAGCAATGTCGTGCTCAGCCTCGATGGCAGAAAAGAAATTCACGACCGTTACAGAGTCGACTACAACGGAGTGGGCAGCTGGGAGAAAATCGTGCCCAAATTCCAGAGGTTTGTAGAAAAAAGAGGCGGCAAAAACTACTACATGAGAGGCACCTTCACCCATGCCAACCCCGACTTTTTGAAAGATATTGAAAAAATGCTTGAGATGGGTTTTACAGAGCTCAGCATGGAGCCCGTTGTGTGCGCACCGGGTTCTGAGGGTGAACTGACCGTAGAGGATATGCCCGTCATCTTCGAGCAATATGAAAAGCTTGCCTCTCTCATGCTCAAGCGCAAAAAAGAGGGCAACCCCTTCACCTTCTACCACTACATGATAGACCTTGAGGGAGGCCCCTGCATATACAAAAGAATATCTGGCTGCGGCTCAGGCACCGAATATATGGCAGTTACCCCGTGGGGCGACCTTTATCCCTGCCATCAGTTTGTGGGTGACGAAAAGTTCAGACTTGGCGACATATGGACAGGTGTTACCAATGCAGACATTCAAAACGAATTTGCAAGCTGTAATGTGTATGAAAGAGAAGAATGCCGCACCTGCTGGGCAAGACTCTATTGCTCGGGTGGATGCGCTGCCAATGCCTACCATAGCACAGGCTCGGTTAAGGGCATCTACAAATATGGCTGCGAACTTTTCAAAAAGAGAATGGAATGTGCCATTATGCTTGCAGGCGCAAGCGTGATAGATGAGGACGAATAATGAAAACTCCCATTTGTGATTTTGTGGAAAACTACATAGAAAAAAATCATATAAGGCTTCACATGCCGGGCCATAAAGGAAAGGCTTTTCTTGGTGTGGAGCAAGGCGACATCACAGAGGTGGACGGTGCCGATTCGCTCTATGAGGCAAGCGGCATCATAAAGATGAGCGAAGAAAATGCATCATCGCTCTTTGGTGTGCCCACTTTTTATTCAACCGAAGGCTCGTCACATTGTCTTCGTGCTATGATGCTTCTTGTGAAAAGCTATGCCGAAAATAATGGCAGGTCTTCTCTTGTGTGGGCGGCGAGAAATGCCCACAAGGCTTTTGTGAGCGCCTGCGCACTCAATGACCTCGATATAAAGTGGCTGTATGGCAAAGACGAAAACACGGTTTTGTCATGCAAAGTTGATGCCGATGAGCTTAACGAAAGGCTCTCCTTGGCCAAAGTAAAGCCTGTGGCAGTCTATGTCACATCGCCCGACTATCTTGGCAATGTTGCCGATGTAAAGGGCATAGCAGAGATTTGCCATAGCCACAATGTGCTTCTGTGTGTTGACTCGGCTCACGGAGCCTATATGAGATTTCTCTCGCCTTCTCTTCATCCTTCAGACCTCGGTGCCGATGTGGTGTGCACCTCTGCCCACAAAACCCTTCCTGTGCTCACAGGCGGTGCCTATCTTCACTTGTCAGATAAATTGCCTTCCCAGATACTCAACAAGGCAAAAAGTGCGCTTTCGTTTTTTGGCTCTACAAGCCCTTCCTATCTCACGCTTTGCTCTCTTGACAGGGCAAATCTTTACCTGTCAGATGGTTATAGTGAAAAGCTTTCAGCCTTCTCTGTAAAGCTCAGAGAGCTTAAAGAAGCTTTGAAAAATATGGGCTACACCCTTTTGGGTGATGAAGAGCTTAAAATAACAATAGATGCTAAGAACTATGGCTATGAAGGCTACGACATAGCAACGCAGCTTGAAAAAGAGGGCATCATTTGTGAATTTGCCGATCCTGATTTTGTGGTGCTCATGTTTTCTGTGGATATAGGCGATGAGGGCATTCAAAAAATAGCAAAGGCTTTTTCAAACATCAGCCAAAAATCTCCTCTTCCCAGAAAATCTTTCACCATCTCTCCCCCAAAAAGAGTGATGAGTGTCAAAGAAGCTCTTATGCGTGAGACGGAAGAAATCTCCATAGAGATGTCTGTCGGCAGAATTTTTGCCAAAGACAATATTTCCTGTCCTCCTGCAATACCCATTCTGGTGTGTGGCGAAGTGATAAGCTCTGAGGCAGTCGAAATGATGAAATATTATGGCATAAAAAAGATTATTGTAGTTAAATAAAAAAGATTTTCAATCATCAACCCCCTTACCCCCACTCTTGGGAGCAAAAACGAAATCTTTTTTGAAACAAGCAAAATTGCGCACTGTCACGCGCAATTTCCTATGTTATAAAAAAACTCTCATATTCCGAAGCTTGTCGGGCTATGAGAGTTTTATTTGTCTGCAACAACAGATTTTTTCAGCTTTTTATACTTGAATGGTGAATACCCATACCTCTGGGCAAAAACTCTGTTGAAATATTGCACCGAGTTAAACCCGCATTCCAGAGCGATTTC
>JAZNBF010000058.1:0-3075 GCA_045586905.1 Clostridia bacterium | reverse complement strand
TGCGAAAAACTCGTAAGCACTTTGAAAATTGGTGCGGATAACAGGGCTTGAACCTGCATGAAATCGCTTTCACATGGACCTGTACCATGCGCGTCTGCCAATTCCGCCATATCCGCATATTTAGTTTTAACCCCTTAATTTTTACACGGTAGAGGTAACCCGAGGAGGAGCAAAAATGCTTAATCCTCACATATAAAACGGATAAATCCGGTTTAATTTATTTAATCACCGAGGTGGCGTAGCCTGAACCATGCGCGTCTGCCAATTCCGCCACGTCCGCATATTTAGTTTTAACCCCTTAATTTTTACACGGGAGAGGTAACCCGAGGAGGAGCAAAACTGCTTAATCCTCACATATTAAACGGATAAATCCGGTTTAACCTATTTAATCACCGAGGTGGCGTTACCAGAACCATGCGCGTCTGCCAATTCCGCCATATCCGCATATGAATATTTTAGAAGAAAAAACAACCGCATACCATTTGGTATGCGGTTTAGTTGATGGTGCGAGCAGTGGGACTTGAACCCACACGTCATAAACACACGCCCCTCAAACGTGCCTGTCTGCCAATTCCAGCATGCTCGCGTACCGCGTCAACAAATGATATTATAGCACTTACATTTGCATTTGTCAACAGATTTTTTTAAAAAAAGCAAAAAAAATTATAAGCCTTGAAACAAGGGCATTTCAGGGTGTTTTTTGTCGGAGATTTTTGGGAATATTAAGTGGTCAAGGGCAAAATTACCTCTTATATAAAGCAAAAACTTACAGATATTAAAAACGGTGATAATTGTGCATTCGAGCAAAGTGTTTCTCTGGATAATTGCAGTACTTGCACTAGGTCTTGCGCTGATATTGGCACTGAAAGCCACTTCAATTGACGAAAAAGATTCCTCGCCGAGAGGTGTACTTGTTGGAAGGATTGATTATTATGGATGTTAAGGCAGAGCAAAGAAAATATCAGAAGCTTGTAGATAAAAAATCTCCCCCATCAGAGCTTTTTAAAAATATGTGTGTTGCATTTTTGGTGGGAGGCCTCATTTGTGTGGTCGGACAAGTGATAAATGTCTATATAACCTCGCTTGGATTCAAGAAAGAAGATGCATCGTCTCTCACATCGGCAACCCTGATTTTGACGGGTGCACTTCTGACAGGGATAGGTGTATATGATAGCATTGCCCGTGTGGGAAAAGCCGGAACTCTGGTGCCCATCACGGGATTTGCAAACAGCATTGTTTCACCTGCCATGGAATATCGCACAGAGGGGTTTGTGCTTGGTGTAGGAGCAAAAATGTTCATCATCGCAGGGCCTGTGCTTGTGTATGGCATCACTGCGTCGGCAATCTACGGTGTCATCTATTATTTTTTGAAATGAGGTAAGGCGTATGAAAAACCGGACTATTGACTTAAAAAATGTGTATATACAAAGCACATTTTCATCGGTGGGAGCAAAGGAAAGCGAAGGACCTCTGGCAAAATATTTTGATGCTCGGTATTCTGATGATCTGCTCGGTCAGGACTCATGGGAAAAGGCGGAAAGCGCACTCATCAAAACCACGGTATCGGGTGCTCTTACGAGCGCAAATATGACAAGCGAAGATGTGGACATGCTTTTTGCCGGTGATCTTCTCAACCAGTGCTGTGCTTCATCATTTGGGCTCAAAGCTTTTGAAATTCCGTTTTTGGGACTGTTTGGCGCGTGTTCCACCTTTGTAGAGGGACTTTGTCTTGCGTCTATGATGATTGAGGGAGGGTTTGCCGATGTGGCTGCGGCGGCAACTTCGAGTCACTTTTGCTCATCGCAGAAGCAATACCGATTTCCTCTTGAATATGGCGAAGTGAGAACACCGACTGCTCAATGGACTGTGACGGGCAGTGGATGTGCAATTGTATCGAAGAAAAAATCGAAAATGAAAATAGGCAAAATAACCGCGGGCAAGATAGTGGACCTCGGAATTACCGATGCCAACAACATGGGGGCAGCTATGGCACCTGCCGCGGCAGACACGATATATGCCCATCTGTCGGCGACGGGCAAAAACCCCGACGACTATGACTGCATTGTGACGGGCGACCTTGCAACTGTGGGCACTGAAATTTTTGAAGAGCTTATGCTCGAGAGGGGCATTGACATAAAGAGAAAGCACCTTGACTGTGGCGCGCTGATATATAACAGAGAAACACAAAATGTGCAAGCAGGAGGAAGCGGTTGCGGATGTGTGGCTTCGGTATTTTCAGGCTTTTTTGCAAAGAAGCTTTTGAACAAGGAAATCACAAAAATGCTCCTTGTGGCAACCGGAGCGCTGATGAGTCCGTCGAGTGTACTGCTCGGTGAACCGATATCGGGGATTGCTCATGCTGTGGAGATAGAGAGGGTAGACTGATATGGACTATATGAAGTTTTTTTATGCGTTTTTGGTGGGTGGTGCGCTTTGTGCATTGGCTCAGGTGCTCATCGACAAAACAAAGATGACTCCTGCAAGGATTATGGTGCTTTATGTGGTGTGCGGTGTGGTGCTGACAGCAGTGGGACTATATGAAAAGCTTGTTGATTTTGCAGGAAGCGGCGCAACCGTGCCGATTATCGGCTTTGGATACACCTTGGCAAAGGGTGTGGAAAAGGCAGTTGACACGCACGGTCTGTGGGGTGCACTGTGTGGTGGTGCCGAGGCTACCGCATGCGGAATATCGGCAGCTATTGTATTTGGATTTTTGTGTGCAGTGGTGTTCAAGCCGAAGGCTAAGAAATAAAAAAGAGCTGTCTCAAAAGCGAGGCAGCTCTTTTTTGTAAAAATCATTCGTCGGGATGTGCAGTTGTGTCTGACAGACTCTGTGCTTCGTCTGTTTTTCTTTCATAGCGGCTTCCCACCACGCAGGCGCAGGCAAAGGTCAGCGCCATAGCTGTGGCAACTAAAAACGAAACAATCATAATTATTTTAAACATTTCTGCTCCTTAAATAGACTTATTATGATTAGTATAACCATTATGTTAAGGAGTATTCAGTAGAATATTTTTAAAAAATTAAAATCGGATCTTATATATACTTTTTAATAAGATTGTTAACTGTTTCTTG
>JAZNBF010000057.1:0-2357 GCA_045586905.1 Clostridia bacterium | reverse complement strand
TACCTATGAGGCTCCAGGTGCCTGATGAAATATATACACTTTCACCGTCAACGGGGCAAGCCGCAACGGCAGAAGCCGTATCGTGAGAAGGACAGAGAATGACCGTACTGTCAAAGCCGACTTCATTTTTAACCCGCTCTGTGAAGCTACCCACAACTGTACCCGGAAGTGAGAGAGAGCAAAAAATTTCATACGGTATGCCGAGAGTATCGAGTATTTCTTTATCCCACTGCTTATTTTCAGCATTAACGAGGTTAGTAGTGGTTGCATTTGTGTATTCGTTTCGAATTTCACCCGTAAGCTTGAAAGAAAGATATTCAGGCATCATCATAAAATGCTTTGCATTACTCAGCTTTCCGCTTTTCTTGTCGCAGTAAAGCTGATAGATTGTGTTGAAGCTTTGCTTCTGTATGCCCGTTCGTGAATAAAGCTCAGCCTGAGAGATTATGTTATTTGCCTCTTTTACCGCTTCGGTTGTTCTGCCGTCACGGTAGGACACAGCGGGGAGAATTTCCTTTTTGTTCTCGTCAAGAAGCACATAATCTACGCCCCATGTATCAATGGCGATTGTTTTCGGGATTTTTCCGATTTCCCTGCACTTTTTTATACCTGCTTTCACCCGGGCAAAAAGGCTATCTATATCCCATATGAGAGTACCGTTTTCATTTTTTATGTTGTTGTCAAACCGGTATATTTCTTCAAGGCTCAGTTTGCCTTTTTCAACATATCCGAGAATATGTCTGCCTGAGGATGCTCCGATGTCAATAGCTAAATAATAAGTGTTCATCCGTCTGTTCCCCTTAATCTTGATACAAAAATACTCCTCACAATAATTCATTATAATAATATCACTAAGTATCTGTGTTTTAAAGGTCCTTATTTGCTTAAAAAAGTATCCTTATTTGTATTGATTTTCACACCGTAAAAATGTATAATCTCACAGAGGTGATTATATGATAAACCGTGAAATTCTGAAAGAGCTTATTCCCGTAACCGATGAAGAGCAGGCAATACTCGACGGCAGAAGCACAGTAGACAGCAGTATTTATACAGAAAATGACGATAATATTATTTCTTCGAGAAAGCTTCTCAAGGACGGAAAGCTCATTACAATCAGAACCCACACAAGATTCATTCACTTTCCCGAGCACACCCACAATTTTGTTGAGGTGGTTTATATGTGCACAGGCAAGACTACTCATATCATAAACGGTAAAACCATTGACCTTTCAGAAGGAGAGCTTCTTTTCCTCGGCCAGAATGCAAAGCAGGAAATTCTACCTGCATCAGGCAATGATATAGCCGTAAATTTTATCATTCTTCCTCAGTTTTTCCACAAAACACTTGAAATGTTAGGTGCCGAAGAGACGCCTTTAAAAAAGTTCCTTATTGAGTCGCTTTTCAAAGAAGAAAACCCGGGTTATCTGCACTTTAAGGTTTCCGATGTTCTCCCCGTGCAGAATCTTATTGAAAATCTTTTGTGGACACTTACAAGCAATGCATCCAACAAAAGAAATATCAACCAGACGACTATGGGACTTCTTTTTATGCAGCTGCTCAATCATACGGACAAGCTTACTTATCAGTCAAAAGAAGAAGCAGCTATACTTCAGATTTTCAAATACATAGAAGAAAACTACAAAAACAGCAGCCTTACCGAGGCGGCAAAGCTGCTGCATTATGATTTTTATTGGCTCAGCCACGAAATAAAAAATCAGACGGGCAAGACATACACCGAGCTTTTGCAGGATAAAAGACTGTCTCAGGCAGCATATCTGTTAAAAAACACAAAAATAGGAGTTGACGAGATTTCAAAGGCTGTGGGCTATGAAAACAAAAGCTATTTCCACAGGATATTCGCAAAGCAGTTCGGTATGAGCCCGAAGAAATATAGGGATATTGAATAGCAATAAAAAAAGACCTGTTTTTCAGAAATCAGATTTCTTTAAAACAGGTCTTATGTATTAGTTTTTATTCAGTTTTGCACATTGCCCCGGTTCAAATCCGAGTGGTTTAGAAAAAAGGCGATTTGGGTTCTGTCGGTAAAAGGTCAAAAAATCGTCCTTAAAAATGCTGAAAACCCTTGATTTCTCAAGGGTTTTCGGGGAGAGGTTCTAAAGTGAGACCTCATCATGGAGGTGGCAATCGGATTTGAACCGATGAATCAGGGTTTTGCAGACCCACGCCTTACCACTTGGCTATGCCACCATATTAAATTTGATAAAAATAGGACACAAGAAACTGGGAGAATTCTGTGTCCTGTTTTTTATGGAGCGGATGACGAGGCTCGAACTCGCTACCTCCACCTTGGCAAGGTGGCGCTCTACCAGATGAGCTACATCCGCATACAATTGGTG
>JAZNBF010000056.1:0-4556 GCA_045586905.1 Clostridia bacterium | reverse complement strand
TTTCAGCTGTCGGCTTTTCTTCGTAAGCTTTGTGCCATTGGCGACGCGCAGAAATCTTCTGCGCCACCAATTAAAATCGCACAAAAATAATGGAAATGATTTTATTTTGTGCGATTTTGCACTTTACTTACTCGAAAAGCTTACGCCATCTGAAATGATGCGAGTTTCTGAGAGATTAGTGAGTGCGATAAGGGGAATATATTTAAAAATATAATTTGCTTAAAAAAGTTGCTTTTGCTTCAACGTGTTACCTCAAAAAACTTCTGAGCGGTACAACTATTATTTAAAACAACAAAAAAGCTGAAAACCCATTTTCTGAGTTTTCAGCTTAATTTTTTGCTTATTAAATTTTCAAAGGTTAGTCAAGAGCTTTTATCTTTCTTGCAAAAAGCCTTGTGTACATAACTGCCGAGAATACAAGCACCCCACTGCAAATGCTCACGAGCACGTTTGATACAGGTTTCGGCACCTCATAGGAGAAAATGGGGGCGAGGAATAAAAAGAGCATCGAAAGATACACCACCACAGTGCTCAGCTTGCCATACCACTTTGCGCCAAACACCTTACCGCCCTTGCCAATCATAACAAGGCCCATAACACCCATCGTAATTTCTTTCACAAAGAGTATCACTGCCACCGAGAGCATTGAGGGATATATCGCCACAAGACACACAGCCACAGCAAACTGATAGAGCTTGTCTGCAATCGGGTCGATGGTTTTGCCAAGGTCGGTGATGCAGTTGAACCTGCGTGCTATAAATCCGTCGAGAAAGTCGGTAAAAAAGGCAAGAGCCATCACAAACAGTGCAGGATAGTACAGTTCCTTTATATACATAATGACAAAGACGGGCACAAGTGCCGCACGCAGAAACACCAAAATGTTTGGTATGGTAAATATTTCGTTTTTAAGTATGTTTTTCGATTCGGGTGACATTTTAAAAGATACTCCTGTTACAAAATTTAAAAAAACACTTTCCATAATTATACTCCTCACTTTTTATTTTGTCAACCTTGCCATAAGCACACGGGAATCGAACCCCGTATGCCTAAAATTTTAAAATTTGCACACTTTTCATTTGTCGTCCTAGCAAGGCGTCAGCCTTGCTTCGTCCTCCGCATAAAAATTGCACTAAATTTTATGCATTTTAGGTCGAAGAGTTTTAAAACAGTCAAATTTGGCTGAGACAAGTAAAATATCGCAGAGAATACTGACGTATTTTCAAGAGATTTTACACAGTATCAGACGAATTTGTAATTTTAAAACCATGCGGGGTTCGGCTCTCGTGTGCTTAGGGTGACAGAAGGTATCTAAACCTCGATTTTCAAAAGTTAATTTTCGCTTCTGCCACGTTAAAATACTCGCAAATGCGTCAGCATTTGCTTCGTTTTTGCCTCGCATAACCATAAAATTCCCTCTTTGAAAATTCTTCGACCTTAAACGGATGGAATTTCGAGGGGATTTTGGCGCGGAAGAGGAAGCAAGGCTGACGCCTTGCAAGGATGACAAGCCGAAATACACCGGAATTACGCTGTTTAAGGCGTGGCTTAGATATCTCCTGTCACCCTAACCTAATTATAGTCGACTAAAAATGCAAAGTCAATAATATGCTCTTGTATTTTTTTGAGATTTGTATTAAAATATATAGTAATAATTCAGTGAGGTGCATGATATGGAAAGAAAATCAGCATGGGACAGAGTGTCAGACAAAAAAATCGTAATGAAATTTTGTGATGACTACATCAGTTATTTAAACAATTCTAAAACCGAAAGGCTTTGTGTTAACCACACAAGAAGACTTGCAGAATCGCTAGGTTTTAAAGAGATGGATACCTTGGGCGAGCTTAAGCCGGGTACCAGATTATATAAAATCAACCGAAACAAAAACATTGTGCTGGCAGTTATAGGCAAAGAGGATATTGAAAAAGGTGTTAATCTTGTGGCGGCTCACATCGACAGCCCGAGAATAGACTTAAAGCAGATACCCCTTTATGAAGACAGCAATGTTGCACTTTTTAAAACTCATTATTATGGAGGAATCAAAAAGTATCAGTGGACTGCCATTCCACTTTCGATGATTGGTGTGGCAGTGCTTGAGGATGGTACTGTGATTGATATTAACATCGGCGAAAACGAAAGCGACCCGATATTTACAATAAGCGACCTTCTCCCCCACCTTGGTGCTGACCAGATGGACAAAAAGCTCAGAGTGGCGATTGAAGGTGAAGAGCTTAATATCATTGCAGGCTCAATGCCTTCTGAGGCTGAAAAAGACAAATACAAAGCGACTGTGCTTTCTATACTGAAGGACAAATATCAGATAGAGGAAGAAGACCTTATAAGCGCCGAGATTGAGCTTGTGCCCACATTTAACGCGAGAAGCTTAGGTCTCGACAAATCGATGGTGGCAGGTTACGGTCAGGACGACAGAGTGTGTGCTTTTACTGCATTTAAGGCGATAGCCGAAATGGAAGTGCCTGAGAGAACCTCAGTTTGCTTCCTTGCCGACAAAGAAGAAACCGGCTCTGATGGCAACACGGGAATGCAGTCACGGTTTTTTGAAAACTTCCTTTCTCGCCTTATTGCAAAGCAAAAGGGCGAGTATTCGGAGCTTATGCTTAAAGATGCCCTGTCGAATTCTATGTGTCTTTCTTCGGATGTTGCATGTGCTATGGACCCGACTTTCAAGTCGGTGTCGGAGCCGCTTAACAGTGCATATCTCGGCGAAGGAGTGGCATTTTTGAAGTTTACGGGCGCAAGAGGCAAGTCGGGCACATCGGATGCAAGTGCAGAATTTGTGGCAAAGATAAGAAAGATTCTTAACGATGCCGATGTTGCCTGGCAGATGGCAGAGCTTGGCAAGGTTGACCAGGGCGGCGGTGGAACTGTGGCCATGTATATTGCCAATCTTGATATTGACACCATCGACTGCGGAGTGCCTCTGCTTTCGATGCACTCTCCTTTTGAGGTTGCAAGCAAGATTGATGTGTATATGGCATATAAGGCATATAAAGCTTTTTATAGTGCAGAATAAAAACACGAAAATTAAAACCCCAAAGCTATAAGCTTTGGGGTTTATTTTAATAAAATGAGCAAATCTATAAGCCGGGTTCTGTATTAGACAACTATCTATCTAGGATATACATTTCTATATATCTCAAGCCACCCAAAACCGGCCGAGCAAGCCATGTGGTATGCTTGGGTGTTGCATCAGATGGGGTTTACACGCCAGCCCGATCTCCCGGGCCGCGGTGAGCTCTTACCTCGCCTTTTCATCCTTACCACAAAAGTGGCGGTTGTTTTCTGTTGCACTTTCCTTAGAGTTACCTCCACCGGGAGTTACCCGGCACCCTGCTCTGTGATGCCCGGACTTTCCTCATGCAGAGCCTTACGGCTTCTGCCCGCAGTTGTCTGATCTGCTCAAAGGGTATGATAACACACAAAATCTGATTTGTCAAATTACACCAAGGAGATATAGAAAGGCAGGAATTGAAACAGCAAGGATAGCTACACCCAGATAAAGTGCGGGTGAAAGCTTTTTCTTGGGGGCAGAAGCTGCATTTTCTAAAAGTCCCATTCGTCTTATTGCATCAACAAGCGGTCTGTATAGAATAAGGATGAGGGCTGAATTGATGAGTCCTTTGATGAGGTTGAAAGGCAAAAACACGGTGGGAAGCATAGATGCGACAGCTTCGCGGGGGATTTTCATGTAGATGGGGGTTATGTAGTAGTTCCACAGAAGCATGACAAGAGTGAGGCAAATGGTGCCCATGAAAAGTCCAAAAAATGCTCTTGAAAAGGTGCGCTTTTTGTAGTAAAAGAGAGAGGCAACACCACAGAAGGTGGCAGTGGAAACAAAGTTCATGATAAGACCGATGGGTCCGGTGTGGCTTGCCGATATAAACTCTAAAAAGGTGACAACGAGAGAAATGACTATTGCATACCAGGGGCCAAGCAGAAAGCCCCCTATTGTGATGCTGACGTCTTTGGCATCGAACTGAAGAAAGCCTGCCACCTGAGGGACGAACTTAGACAGAAGCATGAGAATGTAGGACACTGCGCAGAGCATGGAGGCTGATATCATTTTTTTGGTTGATGAATTCAAAACAAACACCCTTTCTGAGTAAAATAAAAAGCCCTGCAAAATACGCAGGGCAAATATGGCATACAAAAAATTATGCTTTCTTCTTTCATCCGGACTTTGAGCCAAGCTGAGCTTAGCTTTCACCGTCGGCTTTGGAGTTTCACCAAATCTGCGCAATGGCGCTCGCGGGCTATACCGCCGGTGGGGAATCACACCCCGCCCTGAAGAAAATGAAAATATTTTGTTTTATGTGACAAGAGTATTATACAATATAAATATGCTGTTGTCAAACAAAATGACACAAATGATAAAAAACACAAAGCTATATGACCAGAAATACTACTTACATTTTTCAGACACAAAAAAAGGACTGTAAAATCAAATTTTACAGTCCTTTAAAAATTTTTAATTATTTTTTAAGCAAAGCATCTTTCTTAGCAACGTATCTGTCATATGCTGCCTGAACATATTTAG
>JAZNBF010000055.1:0-1551 GCA_045586905.1 Clostridia bacterium | reverse complement strand
GTGATATTGACATCTATACTTTGAATGTGCACTACTTTTGATTTCGTTTTTTTCTTTCATTGTTAAAAACCTCCGTGATATTTTTTAGTAATGCGGTCGCCAAACCATTTACTATTATATCACAGAGGTTTTTCCTTTGCTGAAGCTTTTTATTATCCCCCGGTAGAACCGGGGGTTTATTTCCACGTCTAAAGACGCCAACCAAAACGCAGTGTTTTTCACCGAAAAACACTGCGTTTTTTATAACATAGGAAATTGCGCGCAGGCTGTGCGCAATTTTGCTTGTTTAAAAAAAGTGAAATGTTTGCCCCCAAGCGTAGGGGCGGGGTAATGAAATCACTTTTTTATTGCGCTTGATATTTTGGGAAAGATATTGTATAATGACTTTATAAAGAAAAAACATTGTACAATAAACTTGCACACTAAAACCTCTCCGAAAGGAAAATATATATGAAAAAAACTATCTGCATTTTGCTCTGTGTTCTTTTTTCACTCTTCCCGATTCTCTCGTTTGCCTCTGCCACCACATACCGTGCAGAAGGTGCAGACCTTTCTATAACACTTCCCGACAACATGTATGTGTTTGACCGCAAAGTATCTCCCACCGACGAGCGTATAACCTCTCTCGGCCTCACCTACGAAGGTCTTATTGCGTCTTTTATGTCGCAGGATATTTATCTTGATGCACTTGACATTGATAATTTTAACGAAATACTTGTAATCAGTGAACCCACAGAAGACAAAAACTATTCGGAACTCACTCCCGATGCCCTGTATAACGCAGTGCTTTCTGAAAAGGAAGCTCTTTCGCAGAGTGGAAGAACAGTTGAAAATGCCGACATTTTTGAGCTTGGAAATGTTGACTTTGTAAAAACAACATCAAAAGCAAATGACACACATATGCAATATACCACAGTGTATAATGGCCAAAAAATAAAAGTAAGGCTCATAGACTTCGACGGTAATCTCACAACAGCCGAGGCAGAAGCCTTCGAAGAAATTGTTGAGACTCTCGCCTTTGACCATGCGCCCGAGGCAGTGCCAATAGAGGAACCTGCGCAGGATAGCTCTGCAAAATCTGACACTTCCCCATCAACCGATGCCCCCGTGTCCGGCATAGATTTAAGCGGTTTCCCCTTTGGTCAGCTTGGCAAAATAGCTTTAATAATTTTCACTGCAATTGTCATCTGCTCACTGCCTGCACTCATTTTGCGCTTTGTATTTTTAAACGGAGGCATGCGAAAAACCGGCGCAAAAGTCTTTGCATTTTTATATTCGGCTATTATGGTTGTCTTTTTCTACTATCTGGTCACAAAGCACAAAGAGCTCAATTTAAGCCTCTTTATTTGCCTCGTGCCTGTCGTGTGGAGCTTTGTGATATATAAAATTGTAAAAAGATAATATATTTTCATCTTTTTTAGCTTATAGTTTTCGTCGATTTGTAAAAATATGAAAATTTCAGAAAAAAGTATTGACATAAAGGAAAAAACATATTATAATAATTAAGTCGCTGATTTAGCAGCGCACTATGGGAGCTTAGCTCAGCTGGGA